>NZ_JAQRFO010000049.1:0-32038 GCF_028598775.1 Xenorhabdus aichiensis | reverse complement strand
CGCTCTGAGGACGGTAGCATCGGCAGGCTTGCAATGGCTTGTGTTGCATCGGCTGTCATTGCCGCCAGCACATTTTCCAGATAACCGACCATGCGCTCAACGGTCGCGGGGTCGAACAGATCGGCGGCATATTCCAGGTCACCGATCAGACCCGCTTCGGTTTCGGTCAGCGATAACGTCAGGTCGAAGTGGGCACCATAGCGTACCTGTTCGACTGGTGTGAGTTGCAAACCGGGCAGTGTCAGGCTTTGGGACGGGGTGTTGTTTAAGGTCAGCATCACCTGGAAGACCGGGCTGTAGCTCAGGCTACGGTCGGGCTGCAACGCTTCCACCACCTGCTCGAAAGGCAGCTCCTGATGGGCATAGGCGGCAAGTGCCCGTTCACGAACCTGCGTGAGCAGGTCGGTCACACGGGAGGTATCACCCAGGGTGACGCGCAGAGCCAGGGTATTAACGAAGAAGCCGATCTGGTTCTCAAGCTCATGGCGCGGGCGGTTAGCGACCGGAGTACCGATGACAATGTCATCCTGACCACTGAGCCGGGTGAGGACGATGCTCCAGGCGGTCAGCACGGTCATAAACAGGGTGGTGTTATGGCGTTGTCCGAGTTCCTTAAGCGACGCTAGCAAGGTCGCATCGAGCTGGAAGGGAACTTGGCCGCCGGCATAGCGTTGCACCGGGGGACGTGGCCGGTCGGTGGGGAGTGCCAGCAAAGCCGGGGCATCTTGGAGCTGACTGCACCAGAAGTCACGTTGTTCCGTGAGGATATCCCCCTGTAGCCAGTCGCGTTGCCAGACGGCATAGTCGGCGTACTGAATGGGCAGCGGCGGTAGCGGATCGTCGTGGCCGTCGAGGGCGGTGCGGTAGAGAGTGCCCAGTTCGTGCACCAGCACACCGATAGACCAGCCGTCAGCGATGATGTGGTGCTGGGTGAGCAGTAACACATGCGCTTCGTCTGTCAGTTGCAGCAGTTGGCCGCGGATCAGCGGGCCTTGGGTAAAGTCGAAAGGTGTCTGCGCCTCAAAGTCGGCAAGCTCGGCGATACGGTTGCTGTGCATTGCCGGGTCTAGCGAACGCAGATCCTGGCAGGACAGGACAAAGCCGATATCAGCGGGATCGATGTGCTGGCAGGGTTGACCCTCGACCAATACGAAGCGGGTGCGCAGGCTTTCGTGCCGGGCGATTAGGTGATCGAGTGCGGTAGTCAGGGCGTGACGATCAAGTTGGCCGGTAAGGCGCAGAGCTATCGGGATATGGTAGGCCAGGCTGGCGGCGGGATCGAGCTGAGCAAGGAACCACAGTCGCTGCTGGGCGAAAGACAATGGCAGAGGAAGATTCCGATCAACCTGCTTGATGGATGGCCGCTGCTGTTGCTGAGTTTGCAATTGTTGTCTGATTTTCTTTTTTAGCACAGCACGTTTCAGATTATCGAGGTTCATGTCATTCCTTATCATTGATTATTGTCTCCGCCTAAAATTGCCATCAGTTCTTCTGTTGACATTAAATCAAGTGAGTTTTGTATCGATTCAATATCGTTTTCCCCTATCGCATCCATTTGCGCTGAAAAGATGATGTTGGCCTGTTCCGCCAATTTGGGGGAAAGAAACAATGAGGCGATAGGGATATCGACCAGAAATTCGGTTTGTATGCGCGTTGTCAATTGCACGGCCATCAGCGAGTGACCGCCGAGTTCAAAGAAGTGGTCGTGACGGCCGACCCGTTCCAGTCCCAGCAGGTCTTGCCAGATCCGGGCCAAAGTGATTTCCTCCTCGCCGACCGGGGCTTCATAGCCATGCGCCACCACGGCGGATGAGTCGGGGGCGGGGAGCGCCTGACGGTTAAGTTTGCCGTTGGGGGTGAGCGGGAAAGCGTCGAGCACCATAAAGGCGCTGGGCAGCATATACTCGGCAAGGTGTTGGGCGAGCTGCTGACGCAGTTCGGCCAGCACCAGTTCAACGCCGTCCAGAGGCCGTACATAGGCGACCAGACGCTTGTGATCCGGTTCGTCTTCGCGTACCAGAACCACTGCCTCACGTACCCCGTGACATTGCATCAATCGGGCTTCGATCTCGCCGAGTTCAATGCGGAAGCCACGCAGTTTGACCTGAAAGTCATTGCGACCGAGATAGTCGATATTGCCGTCGGGAAGCCAGCGGCCGAGGTCGCCGGTTTTGTACATACGGGCGTCCGGATCGGAGGAAAAGGGATCGGTGAGGAAACGTTCGGCAGTCAGTTCGGGGCGGTTCAGGTAGCCGCGGGCGACACCGGCACCGGCGATATGGATTTCGCCGGTGACACCGAGAGGAACGGGCCGACCTTGTGTATCCAGGATATAAATCCGGGTATTGGCAATCGGGTGACCGATAGGGATTTTCCTATCTTCGCCTTCAGTGAGTGGGATTTCATAGGCCGTGGCGAAGGTGGTGGTTTCCGTTGGTCCATACACATGCAGCAGATGCTTTGGCGGGTAATCGGTTCTAAGACGTATTGCAGAACGAATATCGATCTGCTCACCACCGAAAAGAACATAACGTAAACCCGACAATGACGAGGCGATCAAACTTGCATATTGGTTGAACACCGCAGTTGTCAGGAACAGCGCACTGACGCCTTCCGATGACAAGCACTGACCAAAATAGGCGGGTTGTAATAGGGTCTTTTCTGGGATCAACAGGATACGTGCGCCGTGTACTAAACCCGTCCACACTTCCCAAGTGGCCGCATCGAATGAAACATTGGCGCAATGGGCAATACAGTCATCGGGGCTAATATCGGTAAAGCCATTATTGATAATCAGGCGCAGGACATTGCGGTGCTCGACCATCACCCCCTTGGGTAATCCGGTGGAGCCGGAGGTGTAGATGACATACGCCAGATGGCGTGACGTCAGCCCTAGAGCCTGAGCGTCCGGGTTGTTGTCTGGCTGCGCCGCCAGAGATGACTCTTGGGTGTCGAGTACTACCGCCGGCACGGGGCTGATTAGCTTGTCGACCCATGCTGTTTGGGTCAGCAAGGCCACCGGTGCCGCGTCATCAAGCATATAAACCAACCGCTCGGCCGGATAGGTCGGATCGAGCGGCACATAGGCACCGCCCGCCTTGAGGATAGCAAGCAGGCCGACCACCAGTTCCGGGCTGCGTTCCAGACAAATTGCCACCCGATCGTCCGGCCGTACGCCCAGGGAGATTAGATAATGAGCCAGGCGATTGGCGCGGCGGTTCAGTTCGTCATAGCTTATCGTCTGGTCTTCGTACACTACGGCTGTTGCGGCTGGCCGGATCGCTGCCTGAGCCTCGAACAGCTGGTGGATCAGGGCGTCCTGCGGGAAGTCCGTCTCGGTGGCGTTGAAGTCCACCAGCAGTTGTTGCCGCTCTGCCAGTGGTAGGAGCGGCACATCCAGAATCAACTGTTGCGGGTCGTGAGCCAGGGCATCGACCAGACCGCGGATAGCATTAACCAGATAGACGGTGACGTGAGCCGGATCGATCCCGGCCACGGCCTGAGCGGTCAGATAGAAATCGGCTCCCAGATCATCCACCGACAGGGTGAGCGGATAGTTGGTTCGTTCCTTTGTCGCGATGACGCGCATGCCTGCCCAAGTTGTGTCAACCGCCTCTGCTTCGCCAATTTGACTATGACGGTAATTGAGCAGGGCACTGAACAGCGGCATCGGCTGAGCCACGCCGCTACAGCGCTGTGCCAGTGTTAGAGGAGTCTGTTCATGTTCCAATAGCGTCATCAAATCACGGTAGGTAGCCTGTACTACTTCCTGCACGTTGCGATTAGCCAGAGAAATCCGTACCGGCAGGGTATTGATAAACATGCCGAGTACCCGGTCGGCGCCTGCGCTCCCTTGCAGGCGGCCCAACAGCACAGAGCCAAAGACCACATCGTCGCGGCCGCTGGTCTGTGCCAGTACCTGAGCCCAGGCCACATGGAACAGTACCCCCGGACTGACCCCCAGACGGCGGGCTTGGGTGCGAACGGCCTTCGCCAGAACGGGAGTAAGCGGGAGACGGGCTTCGGTGACAGGCTCGTTATCGCCCGGTATCGTGAGCACGCCAAACGGCGCGGTGGGTGCGTCAACGTCGGCGAGCCGGGCGCCAAAGTAGGCTTCATGCACCGTGGCCGGCACGTTCAGAGTCTGGGCGATAAAGTCGCGATAGGGCAATGCGGCGGGGAGTGTCTCGGCCTGCCCCTGCCGTATCTGAGCAATTTCGGCAAAGATAAGCTCCAGCGTCATATGATCACTGACCAGATGGTGGAAACGCAGAGCCAGTAGCCATTCATTCTGAGCTGGATCGTAGGCGATGTCAGCGGCGAACAGCGGTGCACGGTTCAGGTCGAGACGATGCTGGCGCGGATCAGTATGAGCCAATAACTGAGCCGGAACGTCGTCCGCCGTGGCTGGAGTGAAGAGATTGACATACAGCGGTGCCTGACGCCAGACCACCTGAACCGGCTGCGATAATCCCTGCCAGCAGGCGGCGGTGCGCAGGATATCGTGACGGTCGATGACCTGTTGCAGGGCGGCAAGGAAAGTATCGAGACGTTTGCAGCTGTCGAAGGCAAGCAGGCTCTGCAACAGATAAGTATCGCCTTGTGCCTGCATCAGGTGATGGAACAGGATACCTTCCTGCAACGGCGCCAGCGGATAGATATCCTGCACATTACTCGCTCCGCCGGGGATGGAGTCGACGAGGGTATCAATCTCGGTCTGGGACAGTGAGATGAGCGGCAGCATGTCGGGGGTGAGGCTGGTGCAGCCTTCGGGAATACGGTTAGGTGGCACCACGAAGGCGTTAATGTCATCCTGATGTGCCAGTATGGTTTGTGCCATCTCGGCAAGCACGGGCGCGGCGAACACGCTGCGGACGTCGAGCCGCCAGCCGAGGCTGCGTAGCCGCTCGATCAAACTGACGATCATCAGCGAATGGCCACCGAGTTCAAAGAAGTGATCGTGACGGCCGACCTGCGTCAGTCCCAACAGGTCTTGCCAGATCTGGGTCAAGGCGGCTTCTACCTCGCCGACTGGCGCTTCATAGCCACGCGCGACTAAGGCGGACGCGTCGGGGGCGGGAAGCGCCTGACGGTCAAGTTTGCCGTTGGGGGTGAGCGGGAAGGCGTCGAGCATCATAAAGGCGCTGGGCAGCATATATTCGGCAAGATGCCGGGCAAGCTGCTGACGTAGTTCGGCGGGAACCAGTTCAACACCGTCCAGCGGCCGCAGATAGGCGACCAGACGCTTGTGGCCCGGTTCGTCTTCGCGGGTGAGAACCACGGCCTCGCGTACGCCGTGACATTGCACCAATCGGGCTTCGATCTCGCCCGGCTCAATACGGAAGCCACGCAATTTAACCTGGAAATCATTGCGGCTGAGATACTCGATATTGCCGTCAGGAAGCCAGCGGCCGAGGTCGCCGGTCTTGTACATGCGGGCATCCGGATCGGCGGAGAACGGATCGGTAGGGAAGCGCTCGGCAGTCAGTTCGGGGCGGTTCAGATAGCCACGGGCAACACCCGCACCGGCGATATGGATTTCGCCCGCGACACCGAGAGGAACGGGCTGGCCTTGTGTATCCAGAATATAGATCCGGGTGTTGGCAATCGGATGGCCGATGGGGATTTTCCTCTCTTCGCCTTCAGTCAGTGGGATTTCATAGGCCGTGGCAAAGGTGGTGGTCTCCGTTGGCCCGTATACATGTAGCAGGTGCTGTGGCGGGTAATCGGCTCTAAGGCGGATTGCAGAACGGATATCGGCCTGTTCCCCGCCAAAAAGAACATAACGTAAACCCGACAATAACGGCGCGATTAAACTCGCGTATTGATTGAACAACGCGGTTGTCAGGAAGAGCGCACTGACACCTTCCGATGATAAGCGCTGACCAAAATAGTCGGGTTGTAATAAGGTTTTTTCTGGAATTAACAGGATACGTGCGCCATGCACTAAACCAGACCACACCTCCCAAGTGGCTGCATCAAATGAGACGTTTGCGCAATGGGCAATACAATCATCGGGACCGATATCGGCAAAACCATTATTGATGATCAGGCGAAGGACATTGCGGTGCTCGACCATCACCCCTTTGGGTAATCCGGTAGAGCCGGAGGTGTAGATGACATACGCCAGATGGCGTGACGTCAGCCCCAGTGCTTGCGGTTCGGGGTTGTGGGGCGGTTGTGCCGCCAGGGATGATGCTTGGGCATCGAGCACCACCGTGGTTATGGGGCTGGTTAGTTTATCGACCTGTGCCGTCAGAGTCAGCAAAGCCACTGGTGCCGCGTCATCAAGCATATACGCCAGACGCTCGGCCGGATAGTCTGGATCGAGCGGCACATAGGCACCGCCAGCCTTGAGGATAGCGAGCAGACCCACCACCAGTTCCAGACTGCGTTCGATACAAATTGCCACCCGATCGTCCGGGCGTACACCTAAGGCGATCAGATGATGGGCCAGGCGATTGGCACGGCGGTTCAGTTCGCCATAGCTCAGTACTTGATCTTCAAACACCACGGCGGTGTCATCGGGACGGTGTGCTGCCTGAGCTTCGAACAATTGATGGATCAGGGCGTCCTGCGGGAAATCCGTCTGGGTGGCGTTGAAGTCCACCAGCAGCTGTTGTCGCTCCGAGGCTGGCAGGATTGGCAAACTCGCGATGGTTTGTGTCGCATCGGCTACCATCGCCGTCAGCACCTGCTTAAAGTACTCTACCATGCGTTCGATGGTCGTGGGGTCGAACAGATCTGAGGCATATTCCAGATCACCGGTAAGGCCGGTCTCGGTTTCGGTCAGCGATAACGTCAGATCGAAGTGGGCGCTATAACGCGCCTGTTCAACCGGAGAGAGCAGTAGACCCGGTAACACCAGGTCTTGAGCTGGGGTGTTGTTTAAGGTCAGCATCACCTGGAAGACCGGGCTGTAGCTCAGGCTGCGTTCGGGCTGCAACGCTTCCACCACCTGCTCGAAGGGCAGATCTTGATGGGCATAGGCCGCGAGTGCCCGTTCACGAATCTGTGCGAGCAGATCGGACACACGGGGCGCATCACCCGGCGTAACACGTAGGGCCAGGGTATTGACGAAGAAACCGATCAGGCCTTCTAACTCTTGGTGTGGGCGGTTAGCAACCGGAGTACCGATAACAATGTCATCCTGACCACTGAGCCGGGCGAGGACGATGCTCCAGGCGGTCAGCACGGTCATAAATAAGGTGGTGTGATGGCGCTGTCCGAGTTCCTTTAGCGATGCCCGCAAGGCGGTATCGAGCTGGAAGGACACCTGATCGCCGGCATAGGTTTGCACCGATGGGCGTGGCCGGTCGGTGGGGAGTGTCAGTAAGGCCGGGGCGTTCTGAAGCTGGCTACACCAGAAATCACGCTGTTCAGTGAGGACAGCCTCCTGCAACCCGTCACGCTGCCAGACCGCATAGTCGGCGTACTGAATGGGCAACGGCGGCAAAGGATCGTCGTGGCCGTTGAGGGCGGCGCGGTAGAGAGTGCCCAGTTCGTGTATGAATACTCCGATGGACCAGGCGTCAGCGATGATGTGATGCTGGGTAAGCAGTAACATATGTGCTTCATCTGTCAGTTGCAGCAGTTGACCGCGGATCAGCGGGCCCCGGACAAAGTCGAAGGGTGTCTGTGCTTCGAGGGCGGAGAGCTCGGCGGTACGGGGGGTATGCATTGCCGGATTCAGTGGGCGCAGATCCTGGTAGGACAGGGCAAAATTGACGTCAGCGGGATCGATGTGCTGGCAGGGCTGGCCTTCGACCAGCACGAAGCGGGTACGCAGGCTCTCATGCCGGGCGACCAGGCGATCGAGGGCGGTGGTCAGCGCGTGGCGGTCAAGTTGACCCGTGAGACGCAGTACCACAGACATATGGTAGGCCAGGCTGGCGGCCGGGTCGAGTTGGCTGAGAAACCACAACCGCTGCTGGGCGAAGGACAATGGTAGAGGCTGATGTCGATTCACCTGTTCAATCAATGGCCGTTGCTGCTGACCTTCGCGGGCTTTCAATTGTTCTTCAATTTTCTTCTCTAGAACAGCACGTTTCAGGTCATCGAGATTCATGTTAATCCTTGTCATTGGTTATTGTCTCCGCGGTTATTGTCCCCGTCTAACATTGCCAGCAATTCTTCTGTTGACATTAAATCAAGCGAGTTTTGTATCGATTCAATATCGTTTTCCCCGACCGCATTCATTTGCGCTGAAAAGATGATGTTGGCCTGTTCCGCTAATTTGGGGGAAAGGAACAACGAAGTGAGGGGGATATCGACCAGGAATTTGGCTTTTATACGTGTTATCAATTGCACGACCATCAGTGAGTGGCCGCCGAGTTCAAAGAAGTGGTCGTGACGGCCGATACGTACCAGCTCCAGCAGGTCTTGCCAGATCTGCGCCAGGGCCGTTTCTATTCTTCCCTGTGGGGATTCATAGCCGCGTGCCACCACAGCGGACGAATCAGGAGCGGGGAACGCCTGACGGTCAAGTTTGCCGTTGGGGGTCAGCGGGAAGGACTCAAGCGTCATAAAGGCGCTGGGCAGCATGTATTCGGCGAGGTGCTGGGCGAGCTGTTGGCGTAGTTCAGCGGGAACCAGTTCAACACCGTCCTGAGGCCGCACATAGGCGATTAGACGCTTGTGGCCCGGTTCGTCTTCACGTGTCAGAACTATTGCTTCGCGCACGCCGTGACATTGCATCAGTTGGGTCTCGATCTCACCGAGTTCGATACGGAAGCCGCGCAGTTTGATCTGAAAATCATTGCGGCCGAGATAGTCGATGTTGCCGTCGGGACGCCAGCGGCCGAGGTCGCCGGTCTTGTACATGCGGCCGCCCGATGTCGGGGAGAACGGATCGGCGAGGAAGCGTTCGGCCGTCAGTTCAGGGCGGTTTAGGTAGCCGCGGGCAACACCGGCACCGGCGATATGGATTTCGCCGGCCACACCGAGAGGAACGGGCTGACCCAGCGAGTCGAGAATATAGATCTGAGTGTTGGCGATCGGCCGGCCGATATGGCTGACAAAACCCTCCGCCCGGTTCATCCGTATCCAGGTTGAATAAGTTGTTGTCTCAGAGGGACCATACAGATTGCACACATCCTGTACGGATGAGTGGGCAAACAAATGTTCAACGACGTGCGGTTTCAATGCTTCACCGGCCAGATTGACCGTCCGGGCGGTTATGGGAACCGCTTTGGCTTCGATCAAGTGCGCGATGGCTGACGGCACGGTGTTGATCAGGCTGACCGGCTGCTCGGTGGTGATCAGTGACAGTGCATCAGGAATGAGATGAACCGTGCCTCCAGAGACCAGTGGCGCAAAGCATTCGTACACCGCTAAATCAAAATTAAGCGAGGTAGCGAAAAGGGTATGTGCCAATTCCTCTGGGCTGAAAGTCCGCTGCGCCCAGGTGAGGAAATTCACGGTATTACAGTGGGCGATCGCCACCCCTTTGGGCAGTCCGGTAGAACCGGAAGTGTAGATCACATACGCCAGATGGCGTGACGTCAGCCCCAGCGTCTGCGACTCCGGATTGTCGGCTAGTTGTGCTGCCAGAGCCGGTTCTTGGGCGTCGAGCACCACCGTAGGCACAGGGCTGGCCAGCGTATCGATCCACGCCATCTGGGTGAGCAAAGCCACCGGTGCCGCGTCATTGAGCATATACGCCAGTCGTTCGGTCGGGTAAGCCGGATCGAGTGGCACATAGGCACCGCCCGCCTTGAGGATACCCAATAAACCGACCACCATCTCCGGGCTGCGTTCAACGCAAATTGCCACCCGATCATCCGGACGTACCCCCAGCGCAATCAGATGATGAGCCAGACGATTGGCGCGGCGGTTCAGTTCGCCATAACTGAGCGCTTGTTCTCCGCATACCACGGCTGTGGCGGCGGGATTGTGCGCCGCCTGAGCCTCGAACAGTTGGTGGATCAGGGCGTCCTGTGGGAAGTCTGCCTGAGTGGCGTTGAAGTCCACCACAATTTGTTGTTGCTCCGAGGCTGGCAGGATGGGGACTTGCAGGATCAGCCGTTGCGGGTCGCGAATCAGGGCATCGACCAGACCGTTGATGGCGGTGGCCAGATAAGCGGTTACGCGAGCCGGATCGATCCCGGCCACGGTCTGGGCGGTCAGATGGAAACCGACCCCCAGATCATCCACCGACAGGGTGAGCGGATAGTTAGTCCGCTCTTCGATTGCCACGATGCGCATGCCTGCCCAAGTCGTGTCAATTGCGTCGGCCTTGTCGATTTGACTATGACGGTAATTAAGCAAGGCACTGAACAGCGGCATCGGCTGGGCTACGCCACTGCTGCGTTGCGCCAGCGCTAACGGTGCCTGTTCGTGCTCCAGCAGCGTCGTCAGACTGCGATAGGTGGCCTGCACCACTTCCTGCACGCTGCAGTCGGCCAGAGAAACCCGCATTGGCAGGGTATTAATAAACATCCCCAGTATTCGGTCAGCGCCCGCGACCCCTTGCAAGCGACCCAGCAGCACGGAGCCAAAGACCACGTCATCGCGGCCGCTGGTCTGAGCCAGCACCTGAGCCCAGGCCACATGGAACAGCACGCTCGGACTGACCCCCAGACGCCGGGCCTGGACGCGGATGGTCTCCGCCAAGGCGGGAGCGAGCGGGAGACGGGCTTCGGCAACAGGCTGGCTATCGCTTGGCATCGTGAGCACGCCGAACGGAGCGGTCGGCGCATCGACGTCAGCGAGCTGGGTACGGAAATAGGCCTCATGTGATGTCACCGGCACGTTCAGGGTCTGGGCGATAAAATTGCGGTAGGGCAGTGCCGCAGGCAGCGTATCGGTGTGCCCCTGCTGGATTTGGGCAATCTCAGCGAAAATCAGTTCCAGCGTCATATGGTCGCTGACCAGATGGTGGAAGCGCAGAGCCAGCAGCCATTCATTCTGTGCCGGATCGTGGGCGATATCGGCGGCGAACAGCGGTGCACGACTCAGGTTGAGGCGGTGCAGATGCGGATCAGTGTGGGCGCGTAACTGGGCTGGAACGTCGTCCGCCGTAGCCGGGGTGAAGAGATTGATCCCCAGCGGCGCCTGACGCCAGACCACCTGAACCGGTTGTGTGAGATCTTGCCAGCAGGCAGCGGTACGCAGGATATCGTGGCGGTCGATAACCTGTTGCAGGGCAGCCAGGAAGGTATCGAGGCGTTCGCGGGTGTCGAAAGCGATCAGGCTCTGCAACAGATAGGTATCGCCTTGTGCCTGTAGCAGGTGATGGAACAGGATACCCTCCTGCAACGGTGCCAGTGGATAGATATCCTGCACGTTGCTTGCCCCGCCGGGGATCGTCCCGACGATGGACTCAATCTCGGCCTGAGACAGGGAGATCAAGGGCAGCATGTCGGGGGTGAGGGCGGTACAGCCCGCAGGAATACGGTTAGGCGGTACGACAAA
This sequence comes from Xenorhabdus aichiensis, assembly GCF_028598775.1. Taxonomy (NCBI): domain Bacteria; kingdom Pseudomonadati; phylum Pseudomonadota; class Gammaproteobacteria; order Enterobacterales; family Morganellaceae; genus Xenorhabdus; species Xenorhabdus aichiensis. Next base: position 20,623 of record NZ_JAQRFO010000049.1, on the reverse strand, counting down.
GGTGTCGGCGTCGCCCTGAACAGCCTGTGCCATCTCGGCAAGGACGGGGGCGGCGAACACACTGCGGACATCGAGTCGCCAATCAAGGTCACGTAGCCGTTCGATCAGACTGACGATCATCAGCGAATGGCCGCCGAGTTCAAAGAAGTGGTCGTAACGACCGACCTGCTCCAGCCCCAACAGGTCTTGCCAGATCTGCGCCAGAGAGGTTTCCGCCTCGCCAACCGGAGCTTCATAACCGCGTGCGATCACAGCGGATGAGTCAGGGGCGGGAAGTGCCTGACGGTCGAGTTTGCCGTTGGGGGTCAGCGGGAAGGTATCAAGCGTCATAAAGGCGCTGGGCAGCATGTATTCGGCGAGGTGTTGAGCTAGTTGCTGACGCAGTTCGGCGGGAACCAGTTCAACGCCGACTTGAGGTCGCAGATAGGCAATCAGGCGTTTCTGTCCCGGCTCGTCTTCACGCGCCAGCACCACCGCCTCGCGTACGCCGCAACATTGCGTGAGCCGGGCCTCGATTTCGCCGAGTTCGATACGGAAGCCGCGCAGTTTAACCTGAAAATCATTGCGGCCGAGATAGTCGATGTTGCCGTCGGGGTGCCAGCGGCCGAGGTCGCCGGTTCTGTACATGCGGGCATCCGGATCGGCGGAGAACGGATCGGCAGGGAAGCGCTCGGCAGTCAGTTCAGGACGGTTCAGGTAGCCGCGAGCAACCCCGGCACCGGCAATATGGATCTCGCCGGCTACGCCAAGAGGAACGGGCTGCCCCTGTGGGTCAAGAATATAGATCTGAGTGTTGGCGATCGGACGGCCAATAGGAATGGAGCGAGTCACATCGACGGGGGAGGCAATGGCGTAGGTTGCCGCAAATGTGGTGGTTTCCGTTGGACCATAGCCGTTAATCAGGTGTGTCGGTTGAGATCCCGCCAACTGTGCACGTCGTATCTTCCGCGGGTCGAGTACATCGCCGCCGATGAGCAGGTAGCGTAATTGACCAAACAGGGGCTTGAGATCGCTGAGATATTCGTTGAACAAACCGGCCGTCAACCAGAGGGCGGTAACTTGTCCCTTGACCAGCGAATCGCAGAAACGTACCGGATCGAGTAGTACTGAGGGTGAAACCACATGCAGACGTCCTCCGTTCAGCAGGGCAGACCAGATTTCCCATGTTGATGCGTCGAAAGCAATATTGGCACAATGGGCAATACAGTCATCGGGTCCAATGTCGGCAAAACCATTATTGATAATCAGGCGAAGGACATTGCGGTGCTCGACCATCACCCCTTTGGGTAATCCGGTAGAGCCGGAGGTGTAGATGACATACGCCAGATGATGTGACGTCAGCCCCAGTGCCTGAGTATCCGGGTTATGAGGCGGTTGCGCCATCAGGGACGGGTCTTGGGTGTCGAGTACGACCGTAGGCACGGTGCTGGCCAGTGTGCCGACCTGTGCCGCCTGAGTGAGTAAGACCACCGGTGCGGCGTCATTGAGCATATACGCTAGTCGCTCGGTCGGGTAGGCCGGATCGAGCGGCACATAGGCACCGCCTGCCTTCAGGATAGCGAGTAATCCCACCACCAATTCCAGACTGCGTTCCAGACAAATTGCCACCCGATCGTCCGGACGTACGCCCAGGGCGATCAAATGATGAGCCAGGCGGTTGGCGCGACGGTTCAGTTCGTCATAACTGAGCACTTGATCCTCAAACACCACGGCAATGGCATCGGGATGCTGTGCCGCCTGAGCTTCGAACAGTTGATGGATCAGTGCGTCCTGTGGGAAGTCGGTCTGGGTGGTGTTGAAGTCCACCAGCAGCTGTTGCCGTTCCGGAGCCGACAGCATCGGTAGAGCCGCAATGGTCTGCGTCGCATCGGCTGCCATTGCCGTCAGCACATTCTCCAGATAGCCGACTATGCGCTCAACGGTCGCAGAGTCGAATAAGTCGGCGGCATATTCCAAGTCACCCGCCAGACCCGACTCGGTTTCAGTCAGCGACAACGTCAGGTCGAAGTGCGCGCTATGGTGTATCTGTTCAATTGATGCAAGCTGGAGACCGGGCAATGTTAGGTTTTGAGCCGGCGTGTTGTTTAAGGCCAGCATCACTTGGAAGATCGGGCTGTAGCTCAGGTTGCGTTCGGGTTGTAACGCTTCTACCACCTGCTCAAAGGGCAGATCTTGATGAGCATAAGCGGCGAGCGCCCGCTCCCGAACCTGCGCGAGCAGCCCGGCTATACTAGTAGTGTCACTGAGTGTGACGCGTAAGGCTAAGGTATTGACGAAGAAACCGATCAGGTTCTCAAGCTCGCGGTGCGGGCGGTTAGCGACCGGAGTGCCGATAACGATATCATCCTGACCACTCAGCCGGGCGAGGACGATGTTCCAGGCGGCCAGCACGATCATAAACAGGGTGGTGTGATGGCGCTGTCCGAGCCCCTTGAGCGACGCCAATAAGGCGGTATCGAGCTGGAAGGAGATCCGGCCGCCGGCATAGGTCTGCACCGACGGGCGTGGCCGGTCGGTGGGGAGTGTCAATAAAGCCGGGGCGTCCTGAAGCTGTGCGTACCAGAAGTCGCGCTGTTCAGTGAGGGCGGCTCCTTGCAGCCAGTCGCGCTGCCAGACGGCATAGTCGGCGTACTGAATGGGCAGCGGCGGTAAGGGATCACCGTGGCCGTCGAGAGCGGCGCGGTAGAGGGTGTCCAGTTCGTGCATCAGCACACCGATGGACCAGCCGTCAGTAATAATGTGATGCAGGGTAAGCAGCAACAAATGTGCTTCATCCGTCAATTGCAGCAGTTGGCCGCGGATCAGTGGGCCCTGAGCAAAATCAAAGAGTGTCTGCGCCTCAAGGCTGGCAAGTTCGGCAATACGGTTGGTGTGCGCCGCGGGTTCCAGCGGGCGCAGATCCTGATAGGGCAGGGCAAAGCCGATGTCGGTGGGAGCGATATGCTGGCAGGGTTGGCTATCGACCAGGACAAAGCAGGTGCGCAGGCTTTCATGCCGGGCAATTAGGCGTTCGAGTGCAGTGGTCAGTGCGTGGCGGTCGAGCTGGCCGGTGAGGCGTAGCGCTACCGGGATATGGTAGGCCAGGCTGGCGGCGGGATCGAGCTGACCAAGGAACCACAATCGCTGCTGGGCGAAAGACAACGGTAGCGGCTGGCTGCGATCGGCGGCTGGAATAACGACCTGAGCAGTTGTTGCCGCCCCGCTGAGCGTTTGGGCCAGATCTATCAGGATGGGCTGGTCAAACAGTTGCTGTAGAGGCAACTCCCGCGCCAGATCTTGGCGTACGCGTGCCACCAGTTGGACGGCAAGCAGCGAATGGCCGCCGAGTTCAAAGAAATGGTCGTGACGGCCGACCTGCTCCAGTCCCAGCAGGTCTTGCCAGATCTGCGCCAGAGCGATTTCCGTCTCGCCGATCGGGTCGGCATAGCCGCGCATCACGATGGCGGACTGATCAGGCACCGGGAATGCCGGACGGTCGATTTTGCCGTTAGGGGTGAGCGGGAAAGCGTCGAGCGTCATAAAGGCGTTGGGCAGCATATACTCGGCGAGATGCTGGGCGAGTTGCTGACGCAGTTCGGCCGGCACCAATTCAACGCCGACTTGAGGTAGCAGATAGGCGACCAGACGCTTGTGACCCGGTTCGTCTTCACGGGCCAGCACCACTGCCTCGCGCACCCCGTGACATTGCACCAGCCGGGCTTCGATCTCACCGAGCTCAATGCGAAAGCCGCGTAGTTTAACCTGAAGGTCATTGCGGCCGAGGTATTCGAGATTGCCATCGGGTCGCCAGTAGCCGAGGTCGCCGGTCTTGTACATACGGGCGTCCGGGTCTGAAGAGAAGGGATCGGTAAGAAAACGTTCGGCAGTCAGTTCAGGGCGGTTCAGGTAGCCGCGGGCGACACCCGCGCCGGCGATATGGATTTCGCCGGTGACACCGAGAGGAACAGGCTGCCCTTGGGTATCCAAGATATAGATCTGGGTATTAGCAATCGGGTGGCCGATGGGAATTGTCTTACATTTGCTGTCAGTGAATGGAATCTCATAGGCGGTGGCGAAGGTGGTGGTCTCTGTTGGCCCATACACATGCAGCAGATGCTGTGGCGGATAATCCGCTCTAAGGTGGATCGCAGGACGGATATCGATCTGTTCACCACCGAAAAGGACATAACGTAAACCCGACAATGATGAGGCAATCAAACTCGCGTATTGATTGAACAACGCAGTTGTGAGGAAAAGCGCACTGACGCCTTCCAATGCTAAGCGCTGACCAAAATAGTCGGGTTGTAGTAAGGTTTTTTCCGGGATCAACAGGATACGTGCACCATGTACTAAGCCCGTCCACACCTCCCAGGTGGCCGCATCGAATGAAACATTGGCGCAATGAGCAATACAGTCATCGGGGCCAATATCGGCAAAACCATTATTGATAATCAGGCGCAGGACATTGCGGTGCTCGACCATCACCCCCTTGGGTAATCCGGTGGAGCCGGAGGTGTAGATCACATACGCCAGATGGCGTGACGTCAGCCCCAGTGCCTGAGCATCCGGATTGTGGCTCGGTTGTATTGCCATCGCCGGTTCTTGGCCGTCGAGTATCACTGTGGGGATATGATGGGTCAGCTTGTCGACCTGTGTCGTTTGGGTCAGCAAGGCCACCGGTGCGGCGTCATCGAGCATATAGGCCAGCCGTTCGGCCGGATAGGTTGGATCGAGCGGCACATAAGCGCCGCCGGCCTTGAGAATACCGAGCAGGCCAACCACCAGTTCTAAGCTGCGTTCGACACAAATCGCCACCCGATCATCCGGATGTACGCCCAAAGTGATCAGATGATGAGCCAGACGATTGGCGCGGCGGTTCAGCTCGTGATAACTCAGCGATTGACCTTCAAACACCACGGCGATGGCATCGGGATGGCGAGCCGCCTGAACTTCGAATAATTGGTGGATCAGGGCGTCCTGCGGGAAGTCTGCCTGAGTCGCGTTGAAGTCCACCAGCAGTTGTTGCCGCTCTGTCGGCGGTAAGATGGGGACATTCTGAATCAACTGTTGCGGGTCGCGAATCAGGGCATCGACCAGACCGCTGATGGCGGTAACCAGATAGGCGGTTACGCGGGTCGGATCGATCCCGGTCACAGCCTGAGCAGTCAGATGGAAACCGGTTCCCAGATCATCTACCGACAGGGTAAGCGGATAGTTGGTTCGCTCCCCTGTGGCGACGATGCGCATACCTGCCCAAGTCGTGTTAACCGCGTCGGGCTCGCTGGTCTGGCTGTGACGATAATTGAGCAAAGCACTGAACAGCGGTATCGACTGCGCCATGCCGCTACAGCGCTGTGCCAGCGCCAACGGTGCCTGTTCGTGCTCCAGCAAGGCCGTCAGACTGCGGTAGGTGTCCTGTACTACTTCCTGCACACTGCGGCCAGCCAGAGAGACTCGCACCGGTAGGGTATTGATAAACATACCCAGTATTCGGTCGGCACCTGCGCCCCCTTGTAGGCGGCCCAGCAGCACGGAGCCAAAGACCACATCGTCGTGACCGCTGGTCTGTGCCAGCACCTGAGCCCAGGCCACATGGAACAGTACGCCCGGGCTGACTCCCAGACGACGGGCTGCGGCACGGATAGCTTCAGCCAGAGCGGGGGCGAGCGGGAGTTGGGCTTCGGTGATAGGTTCATCATTGCCCGGCAGGGTGAGCACGCCGAACGGCGCGGTCGGTGCATTAACATCAGCGAGTTGGTCACGGAAGTAGGCTTCGTGTGTTGCGGCCGGCACGCTCAGGGTCTGGGCGATAAAGTTGCGATAGGGCAGTGCGGCGGGCAGCGTCTCGGCATTCCCCTGCTGAATTTGGGCAATCTCAGTGAAAATCAGCGCCAGCGTCATATGGTCACTGACCAAATGGTGGAAACGCAGGGCCAGCAGCCATTCATCCTGTGCCGGATCGTGGGCGATGTCGGCGGCGAACAGCGGCGCGCGGCTCAGGTCGAGGCGATGTCGGCGCGGATCAGTGTGAGCTAATAACTGAGCCGGGATATCGTCCGCCGTAGCGGGGATAAAGCTGTTGATACACAGCGGTGCCTGACGCCAGACCACCTGAACCGGCTGCGCCAGTCCTTGCCAGCAGGCGGCGGTGCGCAGGATATCGTGGCGGTCGATGACCTGTTGCAGGGCGGCCAGAAAAGTATCGAGATGCTTGCGGCTGTCAAAGGCGAGCAGGCTCTGTAACAGATAAGTATCACCTTGAGTCTGCAACAGATGATGGAACAGGATACCTTCCTGCAACGGTGCTAATGGATAGATATCCTGCACATTGCTCGCTCCACCGGGAGTTGCCTTGACGATGGCCTCAATCTCAGTCTGAGACAAGGACAGCAAGGTCAGCATGTCGGGGGTGAGGGCGGTGCAATCTTCGGGAATACGGTTGGGGGGCACCACAAAGGCGCTGGCATCATCTTGGATGGACTGCGCCATTTCAGCCAGAACAGGCGCGGCGAACACGCTGCGAACTTCAAGTAACCAGCCGCAGCCGCGTAGCCGTTCGATCAGACTGACGATCATCAGCGAATGGCCGCCGAGTTCAAAGAAATGGTCGTAACGGCCGACTCGTTCCAGCCCCAACAGGTCTTGCCAGATCTGCGCCAGAATGGCTTCCGCCTCACCGACCGGGGTTTCGTAGCCGCGGGCGACCACGGCGGACGCGTCGGGGGCAGGAAGTGCCTGACGATCGAGTTTGCCATTGGGGGTGAGCGGGAAGGCGTCGAGCGTCATAAAGGCGCTGGGCAGCATATACTCGGCGAGGCGCTGGGCAAGCTGTTGACGCAGTTCAGCGGGAACCAGCTCAACGCCGTCCAGAGGCCGCAGATAGGCGACCAGACGTTTCTGGCCCGGCTCGTCTTCACGCGCCAGTACCACCGCTTCGCGCACACCGCGACATTGCATCAGTTGCACCTCGATTTCGCCAAGCTCAATGCGGAAGCCACGCAGTTTGACCTGAAAGTCATTGCGGCCGAGATAGTCGATATTGCCATCGGAGCGCCAGCGGCCGAGGTCGCCGGTCTTGTACATACGAGCGTCCGGATCGGCGGAGAACGGATCGGCAAGGAAATGTTCGGCAGTCAGTTCGGGGCGGTTCAGGTAGCCGCGGGCAACGCCGGCACCGGCGATATGAATTTCGCCGGTCACACCGAGGGGAACAGGATGACCCAGCGAGTCGAGAATATAGATCTGGGTATTGGCGATCGGGCGGCCGATATGACTGACAAAGCCCTCCGCCCGGCTCATCCGTACCCAGGTTGAATAGGTCGTCGTCTCAGAGGGACCATACAGATTACACACATTCTGTATGGATTCACGGGCAAACAAATGCTCAATGACGTGCGGTTTCAATGCCTCGCCGGCCAAATTGACCGTCCGGGTGGTCATGGGGATTGCATCAGATTCAATCAAGTGTGCGATGGCTGACGGCACCGTGTTGATCAGGCTGACCGACTGTTCTGTTGTAAGCAATGACAGCACATTGGGGACAAGGTGAACGGTGCCGCCAGAGAGCAGCGGCGTAAAGCATTCATACACCGCCAGATCAAAATTAAGTGAGGTGGCAAAAAGGGTATGCGCCAACTCCTCCGGGCTGAAAGTCCGTTGCGCCCAGGTGAGGAAATTCACGGTATTGCGGTGAGTGATCGCCACCCCTTTGGGCAGTCCGGTGGAGCCTGAGGTATAGATCACATAGGCCAGATGGCGTGACGTCAGCCCCAGTGCCTGTGTATCCGGATTATGATCCGGTTGCGCCATCAGGGACGCGTCTTGGGTATCGAGTACGATCGTGGGGATGAGGCTGGCCAGTGTGTTGATCCACGCCGTCTGGGTGAGCAACACTACGGGAGCCGCGTCATCAAGCATATAGGCCAGCCGTTCGGCCGGATAAGCTGGATCGAGCGGCACATAAGCGCCGCCTGCTTTGAGAATAGCGAGCAGGCCCACCACCATCTCCGGGCTGCGTTCCAGACAAATCGCCACCCGATCGTCCGGGTGTACGCCCTGGGCGAGCAGATGATGAGCCAGACGATTGGCGCGGCGGTTCAGTTCGTCATAACTGAGTGCTTGCTCACCACATATTATGGCCGTTGCGTCGGGATTGTGTGCCGCCTGAGCCTCGAACAGTTGGTGAATCAGTACGTCCTGCGGGAAATCCGCTTGGGTGGCATTGAAATCGGTCAGCAACAGTTGCCGCTCCGAGGCCGATAGCATCGGTAGACCTGCAACCGTTTGTGTCGCATCGGCTACCATCGCCGTCAGCACATTTTCCAGATAGCTGACCATGCGCTCAACGGTCGCGGGGTCGAACAGATCGGCGGCATATACCAGATCACCCGCCAGACCCGCCTCGGTTTCAGTCAGCGACAACGTCAGGTCGAAGTGCGCACTATGGTGTGCCTGTTCAACCCAAGAGAGTTGCAGATCGGGTAATACGAGGTTCTCAGCCGGCATGTTGTTTAAGACCAGCATCACCTGAAAGACCGGGCTGTAGCTCAGGCTGCGGTCGGGCTGCAATGCTTCCACTACCTGCTCGAAGGGCAGATCCTGATGGGTATAGGCGGCAAGCGCCCGTTCACGAACCTGTGCGAGCAGATCAGCTACCCGGGGCGCATCACCCGGGGTAACGCGTAAGGCCAGAGTATTAACAAAGAAACCGATCAGGTTTTCCAACTCCGGGTGTGGGCGGTTGGCGACCGGGGTACCGATAACAATATCATCCTGACCACTCAGCCGGGCGAGGACGATGCTCCAGGCAGACAGCACAGTCATAAACAGGGTGGTGTTATGGCGTTGTCCAAGCCCCTTGAGTGATGCCAACAAGGCGGTATCGAGCTGGAAGGATACCCGGCCGCCGGCATAGGTCTGCACCGGTGGGCGTGGCCGGTCGGTGGGGAGTACTAGCAAGGCCGGGGCGTTCTGGAGTTGCGCGCACCAGAAGTCACGCTGCTCAGTGAGGGCCGTTGCTTGCAGCCAGTTGCGCTGCCAGATGGCATAGTCGGCGTACTGGAGAGACAGCGGCGGCAGGGGATCACTGTGGCCGTCGAGAGCGGCGCGGTAGAGGGTGCCCAATTCATGCACTAGCACTCCGATGGACCAGCCGTCAGCGATGATGTGATGCTGGGTAAGCAGCAACATATGCGCTTCATCTGTCAATTGCAGCAGTTGACCGCGAATCAATGGTCCTTGGATAAAGTCAAAGGGTGCCTGCGCTTCGCGGGCAGCGAGATCGGTGATACGGTTGGTGTGTGCCGCAGGTTCCAGCAGGCGCAGATCCTGACAGGACAGGGCAAAGCCGATGTCAGCGGGATCGATATGCTGGCAGGGTTGGCCCTCGACTAGGACAAAGCGGGTACGCAGGCTTTCATGCCGGGCAACCAGACGATCGAGCGCGGTGATCAGCGCGTGGCGGTCAAGTTGGCCGGTGAGGCGCAGCGCTACCGGGATATGGTAGGCCAGACTGGCGGCCGGATCGAGCTGACCAAGGAACCACAGCCGCTGCTGGGCGAAAGATAACGGTAGCAGCCGACTGCGATCGGCGGCGGGGATGACGATCTGAGCGGTTGCCAAAGCCCCGCTGAGTGCTTGAGCCAAATCCGCCAGAAGAGGCAGGTCAAACAGTTGCTGTAGCGGTAACTCCCGCGCCAGATCCTGACGTACGCGTGCCACCAGTTGGACGGCAAGCAGCGAATGACCGCCGAGTTCAAAGAAATGGTCGTGACGGCCGATCTGTTCCAGTCTCAGCAAGTCTTGCCAGATCTGAGCCAGCGCGATTTCTATTTCACCGAGCGGGGCTTCATAGCCGCGTGTCACCACGGCGGATGCGTCAGGGGCAGGAAGTGCCTGACGGTCAAGTTTGCCGTTGGGGGTGAGCGGGAAGGAGTCGAGCACCATAAAGGCGCTGGGCAGCATATACTCGGCGAGGTGTTGGGCGAGTTGCTGACGCAGTTCGGCCGGCACCAGTTCAATGCCGGTCTGGGGCAGCAGATAGGCGATCAGTCGCTTGTGACCGGATTCATCTTCGCGCGCCAGCACCACGGCTTCGCGCACGCCGGGGCATTGCATTAATCGAGCTTCAATTTCGCCCAGTTCGATACGGAAGCCACGCAGTTTAACCTGAAAGTCATTGCGGCCGAGGTATTCGAGATTGCCGTCGGGTCGCCAGTAGCCGAGATCGCCGGTCTTGTACATACGGGCGTCGGGATCTGAAGAGAACGGATCGGCCAGAAAGCGCTCGGCCGTCAGTTCAGGGCGGTTCAGGTAGCCGCGGGCAACGCCGGCCCCGGCAATATAAATTTCGCCGGCGACACCGAGGGGAACGGGTTGACCCTGCGGGTCGAGGAGATAGATTTGGGTATTGGCGATTGGACGGCCGATAGGGATGGGACGAGTCACATCGACGGGTGAGGTCATGGTGTAGGTTGCGGCAAACGTCGTAGTTTCCGTTGGGCCATAGCCGTTGATCAGGTGTGCTGGCTGACACTCAGCCAACTGTGCACGCTGGATCTTCCGCGGGTCGAGTACATCGCCGCCGATAAGCAGGTAACGCAATTGTCCAAACAGGGGTTCAAGATCGCCGAGATATTCGTTAAACAAGCCGGCTGTTAACCAGAGGGCGGTGACTTGTCCTTTGACCAGCGAATCGCGGAAACGTACCGGATCGAGCAGCGCTGAAGGTGCAACTACATGCAGGCGCCCGCCGTTCAGCAGGGCAGACCAGATCTCCCATGTTGATGCATCAAAGGCAATATTGGCACAGTGGGCAACACAGTCGTCCGAACCGATGTCTGCATAGGGATTATTGATAACCAGCCGATTAATACTGCGGTGCTCAACCATCACCCCCTTGGGCAGCCCGGTGGAGCCGGAGGTATAAATGATATAGGCCAGATGGCGTGACGTCAGCCCCAGTGACTGAGCGTCCGGATTGTGAGCCGGTTGCGTCATCAGGAGCGGTTCTGAACTGTCGAGTACGATCGTGGGTATGGCGCTGACCAGTGTGTCGGTCAATGCTGTTTGGGTCAGCAAGGCCACTGGTGCCGCGTCGTCAAGCATATAGGCCAGTCGCTCGGCCGGATAAGCCGGATCGAGCGGCACATAGGCACCGCCGGCCTTGAGAATACCGAGCAGACCCACGACCAGATCCAGGCTACGTTCGACACAAATCGCCACCCGATCATCCGGACGCACACCCAGCGCGATCAGATGATGAGCCAGACGATTGGCGCGGCGGTTCAGTTCGTGATAACTCAGCGATTGACCTTCAAACACCACGGCGATGGCGTCGGGACGGTGCGCCGCCTGAGCCTCGAATAATTGGTGGATCAGCGCATCCTGCGGGAAGTCTGTCTGGGTGGCATTGAACTCCACCAGCAGTTGTTGTCGTTCTTGCGGCGGTAAGATCGGCACATCCCGAATCAATCGTTGAGGGTCGCGAACCAAGGCATCGACCAGGCCGCTGATGGCGGTAACCAGATAGGCGGTTACGCGAGCCGGATCGATCCCGGCCACGGTCAGAGTGGTCAGGTGGAAATCGGTTCCCAGATCATCTACCGACAGGGTGAGCGGATAGTTAGTTCGCTCTCCTGTAGCGACGATATGCATACCTGTCTGGGGTATATCAACTGCGTCTGCCCCGCTGGTTTGGCTATGACGGTAATTAAGCAAGGTACTGAACAGCGGCAGTGATTGTGCCACGCCGCTACAACGTTGTGCCAGCGCCAGCGGTGCCTGCTCGTGCTCCAGCAAGGTCGTCAGATTGCGATAGGTGGCCTGTACCACTTCCTGCACACTACGGCCGGCCAGAGAAACCCGTACCGGCAGGGTATTGATGAACATCCCCAATATTTGGTCAGCGCCCGCAACCCCCTGTAGACGACCCAGCAGCACAGAGCCGAAGACGACATCGTCATGGCCGCTGGTCTGTGCCAACACCTGAGCCCAGGCCACATGGAACAGCACGCCCGGACTGACCCGCAGACGGCGCGCCTGAGCGCGGATGGCCTCTGCCAGAGCGAGGGGGAGCGGGAGACGGGCTTCGGCGATGGATTCGTTATCGCCCGACATCGTGAGCACGCCAAACGGCGCCGTCGGTGTGTCAACGTCAGCGAGTTGGGTACGGAAATAGGCCTCATGCGTTGCGGCCGGCACACTCAGGGTCTGGGCGATAAAGTTGCGGTAGGGCAGTGCGGCGGGCAGCGACTCGGCATGCCCCTGTTGAACTTGGGCAATCTCGGCGAAAATCAACTCCAGCGTCATATGGTCGCTGACCAGATGGTGGAAGCGCAAGGCCAGCAGCCATTCATCTTGTGCCGGATCGTGGGCGATATCGGCAGCGAATAATGGCGCTCGGCTCAGGTCGAGACGATGTTTGCACGGATCGGTATGAGTTAATAACTGGGCTGGGACATCGTCTGCCGTGGCCGGCGTGAAGTGATTGACACACAGCGGCGCCTGACGCCAGACCACCTGAACCGGCTGCGCCAACCCCTGCCAGCAGGCGGCGGTGCGCAGGATATCGTGGCGGTCAATGACCTGCTGCAAGGCGGACAGGAAAGTATCAAGATGCTCGCGGGTGTTAAAGGCAATCAGGCTCTGCAACAAATAGGTATCGCCTTGCGCCTGCAACAGATGATGGAACAGGATACCTTCCTGCAACGGTGCCAGCGGATAGATATCCTGCACATTGCTCGCCCCGCCGGGAGTGGCCCCGACGATAGCATCAATCTCGGCCTGAGACAGCGAGATCAGGGACAACATGTCGGGGGTAAGGGCGGTACAATTTTCGGGGATACGGTTGGGCGGCACTGCAAAAGCGTCGGTATTATCTTGGATGGACTGCGCAATTTCAGTAAGAACGGGAGCGGAGAACACACTGCGAACTTCAAGCCGCCGACCGAAGCCGCGTAGCCGCTCGATCAGACTGACGATCATCAGTGAATGGCCGCCGAGTTCAAAGAAGTGGTCGTGACGGCCGACCCGTTCCAGTCCCAACAGGTCTTGCCAGATTTGCGCCAATATGGTTTCCGCCTCACCGACCGGGGCTTCATAGCCGCGTGTCACCACGGCGGATGCGTCGGGGGCGGGGAGCGCCTGACGGTCGAGTTTGCCGTTGGGGGTGAGCGGGAAAGCGTCGAGCGTCATAAAGGCGCTGGGCAGCATATACTCGGCGAGGTGTTGGGCGAGTTGCTGACGCAGTTCGGCGGGAACCAGTTCAGCGCCGGCCTGAGGCTGCATATAAGCGACCAGACGCGGGTGGCCAGGATCGTCTTCGCGTGCCAGCACCACCGCCTCGCGCACACCGTCACATTGCATCAGTTGCGTCTCGATTTCGCCAAGCTCAATACGGAAGCCGCGCAGTTTGACCTGAAAGTCATTACGGCCGAGGTATTCGAGATTACCGTCGGAGCGCCAACGGCCGAGGTCGCCAGTCTTGTACATGCGGGCATCCGGATCGGAAGAGAACGGATCGGCAGGGAAACGCTCGGCTGTGAGTTCAGGTCGGTTCAGGTAACCGCGGGCCACGCCGGCGCCGGCGATATAGATTTCGCCGGCCACACCGAGGGGAACGGGTTGACCGTAGGGATCGAGAATATAGATCCGGGTGTTGGCGATCGGGCGGCCGATAGGCGGTGCCCCTTCTTCTTGGTTATCGCACAGATAAATGGCCGCACAGACCGTACTTTCAGTCGGTCCATAGGCATTGACCATACGCCGACCGGTAGCCCAACGTTTGACCAGCGAAGGTGGGCAGGCTTCACCTCCCACGATCAGGGTCTGCAATGTCACAGGGACTGCATCCAGTGCCGCCAACGCGGTTGGTGACAGCAGCACATGGGTAATGGCATGAGCCTCTAACGTCTCTAACAGGGCAGTGCCAGGCAGGAGGTGAGTTCGCTGGGCAAGATGGAGGCTGGCGCCTGCCAGAAGTGCCATACAACATTCCCAGATACCGGCGTCGAAGCTGTTTGAGGCAAATTGCAGGATACGGCTGCTGGGATTGATCGCCAGAGTGTCCTGCTGAGTGGCGATCAGGTTGCTCAGGCCGCGATGCTCGACCATGACGCCTTTGGGCTGTCCGGTCGAGCCGGAGGTGTAGATGACATACGCCAAATGGCGTGACGTCAGCCCCAGTGCCTGAGCATCCGGGTTATGAGTCGGTTGCGTTGCCAGAGATGGCGCGAGTGCGTCGAGCATGACCGTAGGCACGGGGCTGACCAGCGTGTCAACCTGTGCTGTCTGAGTCAGTAGGGCCACGGGTGCGGCGTCATCAAGCATATAGGCCAGCCGTTCGGCCGGATAGGTTGGATCGAGCGGGACATAGGCACCACCCGCCTTGAGGATAGCGAGTAAGCCTATCACCTGCTCCGGGCTGCGTTCGACACAAATCGCCACCCGATCATCCGGGCGCACGCCCAGCGTGATCAAATGATGAGCCAGGCGGTTGGCGCGGTGGTTCAACTCGTGATAACTCAGCGATTGATCTTCAAATACCACGGCGGTGGCATCAGGGGAGTGTGCCGCTTGGGCTTCGAATAATTGGTGGATCAAGGCATCCTGCGGGAAATCCGCTTGGGTGGCATTGAAATCGGTCAGCAACAGTTGCCGCTCCGAGGCTGGCAGCATCGGCAGACCCGCAACAGTTTGTGTCGCATCGGCGGCCATCGCCGTCAGCACATTCTCCAAATAACCGACGATGCGCTCAATGGTCGCAGAGTCGAACAGGTCGGTAGAATATTCCAGATCACCAACCAGACCGGCCTCAGTTTCGGTCAGCGATAACGTCAGATCGAAATGAGCGCTATGGCGCACCTGCTCAACGGGAGCGAGTTGCAGTCCGGGCAATGCCAGGTTTTGGGGCGGGGTATTGTTCAAGGCCAGCATCACTTGGAAGACCGGACTGTAGCTCAGGCTGCGCTCGGGCTGTAACGCTTCCACCACCTGCTCGAAGGGCAGATCCTGATGAGCATAGGCAGCAAGCGCCCGTTCACGAACCTGCGCGAGCAGATCAGCTACCCGGGGCACCTCACCCGGCGTGACGCGCAAGGCCAGGGTATTGACAAAGAAACCGATCAGGTTTTCCAACTCCGTGTGTGGGCGGTTGGCGACCGGAGTGCCGATGACAATATCGTCCTGTCCACTAAGCCGGGTGAGGACGATACTCCAGGCGGCCAGCATGGTCATAAACAGGGTGGTGTTATGGCGCTGTCCGAGTTTCTTGAGTGATGCCAGCAGGGCGGTATCGAGCTGAATAGGTATCCGGTTGCCGGCATAGGTTTGCACCGATGGGCGTGGCCGATCGGTGGGGAGTGCCAGCAAGGCCGGGGCACCTTGGAGTTGGCTGTACCAGAAATCACGCTGTTCAGTGAGGACAGCGCCTTGCAGCCAGTCACGCTGCCAGACGGCATAGTCGGCGTACTGGAGAGATAGCGGTGGCAGGGGATCATCGTGGCCGTCGAGGGCGGCGCGGTAGAGCGCGTCCAGTTCGTGCATCAGGACGCCAATGGACCAGCCGTCAGCGATAATGTGATGCTGGGTGAGCAGCAATATATGCTCTTCGTCCGTCAGTTGCAGCAGTTGACCGCGAATGAGTGGCCCCCGTACAAAGTCAAAGGGGGTCTGGGTTTCGAGGGCGGTAAGCTCGGCGACCCGATTCGCACGCACCGTCAGATCCAACGGGCGCAGATCTTGGCAAGACAGGGTAAAGCCGATATCGGCGGGATCGATGTGCTGGCAGGGTTGGCCTTCGATCAATACGAAGCGGGTGCGCAGGCTTTCGTGCCGGGCGACCAGACGATCGAGCGCGCGGGTCAGCAAGTGGCGGTCAAGTTTGCCGGTGAGGCGCAACGCCATCGGAATATGGTAGGCCAGGCTGGCGGCGGGATCGAGCTGGCCGAGGAACCACAACCGCTGCTGGGCGAAGGACAGGGTGAGCGGCTGGCTGCGATCGGCGGCTGGAATAACAACCTGAGCGATTGCCGAAGCATCAGCGAGCGTTTTAGCCAGATCTGTCAGGAGAGGTTGGGCAAAGAGTTGCGGCAATGATAACTTCCGTGCCAGTTGCTGGCGTACGCGCGCGGCGAGTTGGACGGCAAGCAGTGAATGACCGCCGAGTTCAAAGAAGTGGTCGTGACGGCCGACCTGTTCCAGTTTCAGCAGGTCTTGCCAGATCTGAGCCAGTGCGATTTCTATTTCACCGACTGGAGCTTCGTAGCTGCGTGTCACTATGGCAGACAGATCGGGGGCAGGAAGTGCCTGACGGTCGAGTTTGCCGTTGGGGGTCAACGGGAAGGCGTCGAGCGTCATAAAGGCGCTGGGCTGCATGTACTCGGCGAAGTGTTGGGCAAGCTGCTGGCGCAGTTCGGCCGGCACCAGTTCAACGCCGACTTGAGGTAGCAGATAGGCAACCAGACGCTTGTGACCCGGTTCGTCTTCACGGGCCACAACCACCGCTTCGCGCACGCCGTGGCATTGCACCAGCCGGGCTTCGATTTCACCGAGTTCGATACGGAAGCCGCGCAGTTTAACTTGAAGATCATTGCGGCCGAGGTATTCGAGATTGCCGTCGGGTCGCCAGTAGCCGAGATCGCCGGTCTTGTACATACGGGCGTCGGGGTCTGAAGAGAACGGATCGGCCAGAAAGCGCTCGGCAGTCAGTTCAGGGCGGTTCAGGTAGCCGCGGGCAACGCCGGCACCAGCAATATAAATTTCGCCGGCGACACCGAGGGGAACGGGCTGACCATACGGGTCGAGGAGATAGATTTGGGTATTGGCGATTGGACAGCCGATAGGAATGGGACGAGTCACATCGACGGGTGAGGTCATGGTATAGGTTGTGGCAAACGTCGTGGTTTCCGTGGGGCCATAGCCGTTGATCAAGTGTGCCGGCTGAAACTCAGCCAACTGTGCACGTTGGATCTTCCGCGGGTCGAGTACATCGCCGCCGATAAGCAGGTAACGCAATTGTCCAAACAGGGGTTCAAGATCGCCGAGATATTCGTTAAACAAGCCGGCCGTCAACCAGAGAGCGGTGACTTGTCCTTT
Source organism: Xenorhabdus aichiensis (assembly GCF_028598775.1). NCBI lineage: Bacteria > Pseudomonadati > Pseudomonadota > Gammaproteobacteria > Enterobacterales > Morganellaceae > Xenorhabdus > Xenorhabdus aichiensis. The sequence continues at coordinate 3,550 of NZ_JAQRFO010000049.1, read as the reverse complement.
GACCAGCGAATCGCGGAAACGTACCGGATCGAGCAGCGCTGATGGTGAAACTACATGCAGGCACCCGCCGTTCAGCAGGGCAGACCAGATCTCCCATGTTGATGCATCAAAGGCAATATTGGCACAATGGGCAACACAGTCGTCCGAACCGATGTCTGCATAGGGATTATTGATGACCAGCCGATTGATACTGCGGTGTTCGACCATCACTCCCTTGGGCAGCCCGGTGGAGCCGGAGGTGTAGATCACATACGCCAGATGGCGTGACGTCAGCCCCAGTGCCTGAGCGTCCGGATTGTGGGTCGATTGTGCTGCTATAGCCGATTCTTGGGCGTCGAGTACCACTGTGGGGATATGATGGATCAGCTTGTCGACCTGTGTCGTTTGGGTCAGCAAGGCCACGGGTGCGGCGTCATTAAGCATATAGGCCAGCCGCTCGGCCGGATAAGCCGGATCGAGCGGCACATAGGCACCGCCCGCCTTGAGGATACCGAGCAAGCCGATCAACAGTTCCAGACTGCGTTCGACACAAATCGCCACCCGATCATCCGGACGCACGCCCAGTGCGATCAAATGATGAGCCAGGCGATTGGCGCGGTGGTTCAGTTCGTGATAACTCAGCGATTGACCTTCAAATACCACGGCGGTGGCATCGGGATGGTGCGCCGCCTGAGCCTCAAACAATTGGTGGATCAGCGCGTCCTGCGGGAAGTCCGACTGGGTGGCGTTGAACTCCACCAGCAGTTGTTGCCGCTCTGTCGGCGGCAAGATCGGCACATTCCGGATCAATCGTTGCGGGTTATGTGCCAGGGCATCAACTAAGCCGCTGATGGCCGTGGCGAGATAGGCGGTGACGCGGGTTGGATCGATTCCCGCCACCGTCTGGGCGGTCAGACGGAAACCGGTTCCCAGATCATCGACCGATAGGGTGAGCGGATAGTTGGTTCGTTCCTCTGTGGCGACGATACGCATACCTGCCCGGGTCGTCTCAACCGCGTTGGCTTCACTGGTTTGGCTGTGACGGTAGTTAAGCAAGGTACTGAACAGCGGCATCGGCTGGGCCACACTGCTACAGCGTTGCGCCAGTGCTAATGGTGCCTGTTCGTGTTCCAGCAGCGTTGTCAGACTGCGATAAGTGGCCTGCACCACCTCTTGCACGCTGCGACCGGCCAGAGAAACTCGCACCGGCAGGGTATTGATAAACATGCCTAATATTCGGGCAGCGCCCGCGACTCCTTGTAGACGGCCCAGCAGCACAGAGCCAAAGACTACGTCGTCGCGGCCGCTGGTTTGCGCCAGTACCTGAGCCCAGGCCACATGGAACAGCACACCCGGACTGACCCCCAGACGACGAGCCTGGGCATGGATAGCTTCTGCCAGAGCGGGGGCGAGCGGGAGATGGGCTTCGGCGATGGGTTCATCATTGCCCGGCAGGGTGAGTACGCCGAACGGTGCCGTCGGTGCATCAACGTCAGCGAGTTGGTCACGGAAGTAGGCCTCATGCACTGTGGCCGGTACGCTCAGAGTCTGGGCGATAAAGTTGCGGTAGGGCAGTGCGGCGGGCAGCGACTCGGCATGCCCCTGCTGAATTTGGGCAATCTCCGCGAAAATCAGTTCCAGTGTCATATGGTCGCTGACCAGATGGTGGAAGCGCAGCGCCAGCAGCCATTCATCCTGTGCCGGATCGTGGGCGATGTCGGCGGTGAACAGCGGTGCACGGCTCAGGTCGAGACGGTGCCGGCGCGGATCAGTGTGGGCTAATAACTGAGCCGGAATATCGTCCGCTGTGGCCGGGGTAAAGTGATTGACACACAGTGGCGCCTGACGCCAGACCACCTGAACCGGCTGCGCCAACCCCTGCCAGCAGGCGGCGGTGCGCAGGATATCGTGGCGGTCAATGACCTGCTGCAAGGCGGACAGGAAAGTATCAAGATGCTCGCGGGTGTTAAAGGCAATCAGGCTCTGCAACAAATAGGTATCGCCTTGCGCCTGCAACAGATGATGGAACAGGATACCTTCCTGCAACGGTGCCAGCGGATAGATATCCTGCACATTGCTTGCTCCGCCGGGAGTTGCTTCGACGATGGCCTCAATCTCGGCCTGAGATAGCGAGACCAGAGATAGCATGTCGGGGGTGAGGACGGTACAGCCTTCGGGGATACGGTTAGGCGGTACTACGAAGGCACTGGCGTCACTCTGAATAGCCTGCGCCATTTCAGTGAGAACGGGCGCGGCGAACACACTGCGGACATCAAGTCGCCAACCAAAGTCGTATAGCTGTTCGATCAGACCGACGATCATCAGCGAATGGCCGCCGAGTTCAAAGAAGTGGTCGTGACGGCCGACTCGCTCCAGCCCCAACAGGTTTTGCCAGATCTGCGCCAGGGCGGTTTCTACCTCGCCGATCGGGGCTTCATAACCGCGTGCTACCACAGCAGACAAGTCGGGAGCAGGGAGTGCCTGACGGTCGAGTTTGCCATTAGGGGTGAGCGGGAAGGCGTCGAGCGTCATAAAGGCGCTGGGCAACATGTACTCGGCAAGATGCCGGGCGAGTTGCTGACGCAGTTCGGCGGGAACCAGTTCAACGCCGTCCAGAGGCCGCAGATAGGCAATCAGACGTTTCTGTCCCGGCTCGTCTTCGCGCGCCAGCACTACGGCTTCGCGTACGCCGCGACATTGCATCAGTTGCGCCTCGATCTCACCAAGTTCGATACGGAAGCCGCGTAGTTTGACCTGAAAATCATTGCGGCCGAGATACTCGATATTGCCGTCGGGGTGCCAGCGGCCGAGGTCGCCGGTCTTGTACATCCGGGCATCCGGATCGGCGGAGAACGGATCAGTAAGAAAGCGCTCGGCAGTCAGTTCAGGACGGTTCAGGTAGCCGCGGGCCACGCCGGCACCGGCGATATGGATTTCGCCAGCCACACCAAGGGGTACAGGCTGACCATGTGGGTTGAGAATATAGATCTGGGTGTTGGCGATCGGGCGGCCGATATGACTGACAAAGCCCTCCGTCCGGTTCATCCGTATCCAGGTTGAATAAGTCGTCGTCTCAGAGGGGCCATACAGATTGCACACATTCTGTATGGAGGCGTGGGCAAACAAATGCTCAACGACATGCGGTTTCAATGCTTCACCGGCCAAATTGACTGTCCGGGTGGTCACGGGAACTGCGTTAGCCTCGATCAAATGCGCGATGGCTGACGGCACGGTGTTGATCAGGCTGACGGGCTGTTCGGTGGTGACCAGTGACAGCGCATCAGGAACGAGATGAACCGTACCACCAGAGACGAGTGGCGCAAAGCATTCGTACACCGCTAAGTCAAAATTCAGTGAGGTGGCGAAAAGGGTATGCGCCAATTCCTCCGGATTGAAAGTCCGTTGCGCCCAGGTGAGGAAATTCACCGTATTGGAGTGGGCGATTGCCACCCCTTTGGGTAGACCCGTGGAGCCGGAGGTGTAGATGACATACGCCAGATGGTGTGATGTCAGCCCCAGCGCCTGTGCCTCTGGGTTGTGGATCGATTGAGTATCGAGGGACGGTTCTTGG
>NZ_JAQRFO010000048.1:0-33044 GCF_028598775.1 Xenorhabdus aichiensis | reverse complement strand
TAACATGAAGGCGGGTTACTTCTCCGCCTGTGAACATCAATAAAATAGGTTCATCAATACTGGAGAGAACTTCTGGTTAGGATGGCACGGAATGGTTGTTTGGAAATTAATAAAATCCATACCCCACTGATAAAACTATGAGTTTAAAGGGGGCAATTATCCCCTTTAACTTAACTCCTTGATTTCATTAATCTCTGCCCCTGTGACAGAATTACGCAAAATCAACATGTTACAAGCAATATTCGTGTAACCCATTGATATAATTAATTTCCTGCACAGAGCGGTAATTAAGAAAAATCAACAAGTTATCTAAAGGTGGGATTTCTCACCTTTAACCCTTTGATAGATAGTATTTTCCTGCATGGTGCAGGTATCCTTCCGTTTGAAACGGAGGCAGTAAAAGTGAACTCAGTGGCTACCCTTTTTAAGAGATGTGGTTAAAAATAGCTCTGTAAGTTTAATATACCAACCTGTAGTCGAGGTCCTCACTTTGGCTCAGTTCCAGTCGGACAAATTTTTGGCTGATCGTGCCAATTGGGATTTGAAAGCCCATTTAAGTGAGAATGCCCACTTTGGCGATAACCCATTGATATTTAATCAGACGCCAGATTTGGCGTCTGCTTGTCCAGCCCCTTGCGCACAAGTAATACGTTGAAACACAATGAATTTATTCCTTTTGTCCAGCACATAAAGTAACCATTGGGATTTTCCCAACAGTTGGAATAAAGACGAATTTACGGAAGAGATGTCTCGGGTGGTCAAAGTGACCCCCTCGGAAAAATCAAGGAGTTAATCAACTATAGAGGAAATCCCAATGGTTGTCGCAAGGTGTGATATCCCATCTTAAGGGCAGGCTTCTGCCCTATAGTGATGGTGGTTTTGCTGCTAGATAATAACTATTTTATCCCTGATATCTCATCAATATGATCAGCGAACCATTGCATCATTTCTCGACGTTTGTCTAAATATTGAGCGTGATTATATATGCCACGAATACTATTGCGGTCAGTATGTGCCAATTGACGCTCAATTAGGTCATGGCTAAATCCGTGCTCATTAAGGATGGTGCTGAACTGATGACGAAAGCCATGGCCGCTAGCGATCCCGTCATAACCGATTTGTCTAATCACCTGTAATATAGCGTTCTCACAAATTGGTTTTTTCTTGTCATTTCTGCCAGCAAATATGAAATTAGAAATACTGGAAGTCATAGGGTGAAGGGTTTTTAGTGATACAACAACCTGATTTGACATAGGAACTACATGTATTTTCCGATTTTTCATGATTTCAGGTTCTATGGTAATTAGCTTGCTGTCAAAATCAACGCTACTCCATTTCATGCTGCGCAATTCATTCGTACGCAATGCTGTATATTGTAAAACCTGAGTGGCAACCCTCGAAATAATGCTGCCGGAATATGAAGATAATGCCAGATTAAACGCGGGTATTTGGTCTGCTGTTAGAAATGGGAAATGCTTCTTCTTGTATCCAGTCATTGCACCAGCTAAATCTGGGGCGGGGTTATATTTAGCTCTGCCAGTCACTATCGCATATTTAAACACTTCACCACATCTGCGTCTCGCCTTACTTGCTCTTTCCATGGCTCCACGTTCTTCAAACTGACGAATCACTTTGAGTAGAACCATCGGCTCTATTTCTTTTATTGTCATATGACCAATGCTTGGCAGGATGTCGGCTTGAAACATGCTCTGTAATTCTTTTGCGTACCTTTCAGACCAAACAGCTCGTTTGAATTGATACCATTCATTATATATGGCAGCAAAAGTGTCTGGAATTTCACTATCTTTCTGTTTTGGTGCTACAGGTATTAAATCCCCACCGTTAGCAAGAATAGATTTAGCTTCGGCATGTTTTAATCGGGCAGTAACCAGTGAAATTTCTGGGTATGTACCAATAACATAGGTTTGTTCTTTCCCGTTTTTGCGGTACCTAAAACGCCAAATTTTACTCCCTGTTTTCGATACAAAAAGAAATAAACCTCCGCCATCAACAAGGCGATAGGCTTTATCTTGAGATTTGGCTGACTCAATTTGCTTTATCGTTAACATGTAGGCATCCTAAGTGGGCATTAAAACCGATGCCCACAAATATGCCCACACTTTACTGGTGTAGTCAAGTTATGCTGGGTAACAATGGGTAACACTAACACCGTTTAAAATAAGGATTTTTTGAGTTGGTGGTTATGGCGGGTCATGCGAGGTTACTTGATTCTGGCGTCCCCTGCAGGAATCGAACCTACAACTAGCCCTTAGGAGGGGCTCGTTATATCCATTTAACTAAGGGGACTTTTTATTACTCTATTTCAGTCTGTTTCGAGCTGTTTGTATCTTATCTCTTTCTGCCTGTTTTAATCAAGTTTTTTGCCTTTATTTGTTTCGCTTTGTTCCTGCTAGTTTTTGATTGTGGTCGGTTCGTTCACTTGCCATTGTGTACAGATTGAGTACATAATTACACTTCAACTTGTGTACAGGTTATAGCTATGGCATTGAGCGACACTAAACTACGTGGTATTCACGATAAACCCTATAAAGGGACGCCTGAGTTAACCGATGGTGACGGCTTAAGTGTCAGGATAACGCGGAACGGAACTATAACATTTCAGCATAGATATCGCTGGAATGGCAAACCTGTTCGCCTTACTGTTGGTCGTTATCCTGAAATGTCGCTCAAGGACGCACGAATCGCAGTAGGTGAGATGCGCTCATTGTACACAAAGGGGCTTGATCCAAAAATGTATTTCTCTCATTCAGAAGGAGAGGCAACATTAAAAGATTGCCTTGACTACTGGTGGGATAAGTACGCATCTACTCTAAAACCCAATACTCAGATACTTTATAAGTCAGTCGTGTACAACACGATGTACACACAATTCTTGTGTACACCAGTAGCCAGCATACCCGTGTCATCTTGGGTTAAGTTTTTCGACAAGCAGGAAAAGGAAAACCCAAAAAAAGCGAGGGTACTTTTAACTCAAATGCGCTCAGTAGTTAACTGGTGCATAGGGAGGCAGTTTATCCCATCATGCGAGGTCATGAAACTTAGCGTGAAAAATATAGGTAAGAAACCGGATACTGGCAGTCGAGTGCTAACTTACACCGAGCTAGCTAAGGTTTGGTTGGCGCTGGAAAACAACAAAATAGTTTCATCCAACAAAGTATTACATCAACTCCTTTTGCTATGGGGTGCTCGCCTTTCTGAATTAAGGCTTGCTACTGCTCGTGAATTCAATATGGATGACTTGATCTGGACGACTCCAGTAGCTCACTCAAAAATGGGCAATGTGATTAGGCGGCCTATATTCGAACAGGTGACTCCGTATATAGAGCGACTATTAAACATGGGTAATGATATCTTGTTTCCCGGACAGGAGCTTGATAAATCCATAGATAGATCGTCAGCAAACCTCTATATGAAGAAGCTAAGAGAGTCAATTGATATACCAGAATGGCGTACACATGATTTTAGGCGATCTTTGGTAACGAATTTATCAAGCGAAGGGATTGCGCCCCATGTCACCGAAAAGATGCTGGGGCATGAATTGGGCGGGGTGATGGCCGTGTACAATAAACACGATTGGATTGATGAGCAAAAAGAGGCGTATGAGTTATATGCAGATAAGATATTCTGGCATGTTAGGCAGCTCAAGAACGGTTGACTCCGCCATTATCAAGCCATTCACGTATAGCTGAATGGCTGTATCGGGCGGGGTGGCTGAGAACTGGTTCGACCCTGTCCATAAATTTGTATAATTTCCTGTTTTTGGTCTGTTTGATTTATCAACTAAAACAGGTGAAAAGATGGCCGAGAAACAGTTACATGCTTTGGCGACTGAGCTGGCTAAAAACCTCAAAACTCCGGAAGATCTCAGCCAGCTCTCCCGCTTCCTCAAAAAACTGACGGTTGAAACCGCCCTCAAGGCGGAACTGGCCGCTCATCTGGGGGCATGAAAAACACTCGACTAAATCCGGCTCTAATACCCGTAATGGTTACTCTTCCAAAACGTTGCTCACCGACGATGATGTACTTGGGTTGCAAATTCCCCGTGATCGTGAAAGCACCTTTGAACCCCAAATCGTCAGAAAAAACCAGACCCGGATTACCGGCATGGACAGCCAGATATTGGCCCTGTATGACAAAGGAATGACCACACGTGATATTGCTGATGCCTTCAAGGAAATGTACGATGCCGATGTCTCACCGTCACTGATTGCCAAGGTCACTGATGCCGTGAAAGAACACATCATTGAGTGGCAAAACCGCCCGTTGGATAGCCTGTGCCGTTACTATTGTCTTGATAGTGTCTTCGTAATTTTTTGAGTCCAGATGCTGTTAGCTTTAAGTCTAGCTCTTGTACAAATATTTTACATAGATCCCATATTTTTGAATTGGTTTTTTCTTCATATTCACCAATTGTTATTTTTGCTATTTCGTACGTACTGGGATGTAATCTTCCTCCACTTATGTGACCCATGATCAACTTCCATCTGCGATAGAGTATCTGGCGACTAAAACGATTGGAGGTGAGTTCTTGGGTCGAGAGACCTTACCGGCACCGGAAGTTAAACAACAGATATCTGCTGAAGATTTACAGATACTCTGTTGGGGGTGGAGATTTTTAACAAGAAGCATTGAACATATGGCTGATGTTTACCCTGTGTTAAAGGTGGCAAAGCACGAATCAGCTCCTGTTTACCGTGAAATACCAAGAGAGGGATCGTGGATAGAAAAAAGCATGAAATGAATCCTTGAGGATGCAACGGCGCACATAGAAGTCACACCGACTCAAGACGATAACTGGGGCATTTTGAACAAACTCAGAATTCACTAACCCTAAGCCACGGATAGCTAAAAGCTGAAATCCTCTGATTCTTTTTAATCTATTTTGGTGGTTAATCATACAAACCAAATACAGTTTAAACTGTTGAACCTAAGGTTCGATTAGACTAACATCACCTCAAGGAATATTTATCAATGAGCTAGATTTTAGCTATCCATTTTAGGTAACTGGGATTGAGGGGGATATATGCCACAAAGATTGGTAAGTCCTGAAAAGATTAATGAAGTTTTCGCTCATTTGAACGAAAACTCAGATAATCACACCCTCTACGCCTCTTTAATGGGTGGAGCAGATATCACAGGACAAATAAAAGGATTATCCCTTTCTCCTGGCTATCGCATGGTTCGTATTGATAATCGATTGACTGATAAGATTAGTCAGCCTCATTTTGAACTAGCTCTGATAAACGATATATCAAAAGAAGTTGCTTATTATAACCGAGTTGTTATACAGCCTGATGTTGTGTTAACTTGCCGTCCTGTAACTCAAATTCTCGTTTGGCGCATTAGAACGCCTCAGCATCGAGCGGCTCTACGTGATTTAGCTAGTAAGGTGTTCTTTGATTATCTACTGGAGCGCTATAACGTGATAGTATCTGACATGAATCAGACTAATGATGGCATAGCTTTTTGGCAGGATCGCATGTATGACGCTCTGATGTATAATCTGCATGTTTACGCCTATGATATGATAACCTGCGAATTGCACAAGATTCTGACCCAAGGTGACGTTAGCCGACAAGAGATGTGGCTATGGGGTGATCCCGAACATCATCAAAACAGACTGGCTATCATTTCTAAAAGCGAATTACCAATGCCAAAAGAATAACTAACCTAACCCGCCTTCCTTTGAGCGGGTTTTTCACATTTAACGCCGTTTAACTGCGGTTTTTTCTTTTATAGGAGCTTGATATGGCTATTGACGAGTTTAAATGGTGAACTCAAATCCAAGATTCGCCCAGTGGTGAATTTAAACACCGAGTTAAATCAATTTTCAATGGGTGAGTTGCATATTTTGATGGCAGGATGACATAAAATAACAAAGGTGGACAATAAAATCTATTCCTCTACTGATAAAATTTGGTGTGACAAAGACGAAATTTACCGACCTTTAAACTCTGTTTATTTACTTGTACAACTCCCCACACAACCCCAATCAATTCATTCAATCATAAGCATTCGTTACTATATTCGGGCTGTTACAGCGGACGGAAGCTAACTCTTTGGGTTGCTTCCTATAATTTATAAATATAAGGAAATAGTATGTCTGACGTTATTAATCCTGAAATGAATTTAGAAGATTATATTCTGGTTTTTGATATTAATTTAGCGACTGGCGAACTTGATGATGGTACTCAAGGTTGGGGATACATGAGTGGCAAGGAATCGGGTGGTCCACGTGGATTCTTTGGTACTTTAAAAGTAATACAAAACAAAATAGATATTAAAAACATATCCAATTTCTATTGGAATTCGACTAATTTTTTGTCTTTGTCGTTTAGGATACCCTCTGATAAGGGGCAAGGTGAGACAAATAGGGTTATCCCATCACTTCAGGGCAATTTTTATGTCACTGTTGATAATGTAACCTATGATCTTGGCACTCCTTATGATTCTTATGAAAGAATCGGCAAGTATACATACAATACTCGTTATGATAGTGAGGAAGCACAAAAACTAAGTGCTATATTGAAGCAAACAGGCCAGCCCAAGCGCTTCTACTGTAACTGGGGTTAACCCTACCTTATATTTAGATTCAAGGTTGCGTACTGCGTGGCCTTTCTCTCAACCCCTTGATTTCCTTAATTTCTGTCTCTGTGGCAGAATTAAGCAAAATCAACAGGTTATCTAAAGGTGGGATTTCTCACCTCTAACCCATTGATAGTATTTCCTGCATGGTGCAGGTTTAGATATGGGATTATCATTCAGAAGAATTTTTCGATTTGAAATCGGGAATATCAAATTGTGTGCTTGTTGACCAATTAACCCCAATTCTGAGGAAAATTAACTATAACGATTTCCGTTACAGTTTAAGGAGTCTTATCGCCGAGGTCCTCAGTTTGGCCCACTCGAAATTATCGGGTTAGTTTGAGCACCGAAAATATCGGTATGCAAAATTCAATGTCCGAAAATCGAACTTTGCGGTCCTCATTAAAAGGTGCGCAAAGAAAAGGTATGGGGGAGATCTCTATGCCTGTCTTAAGGGCAGATTTCTGACCTATAGCGACAGTAGTTTCCTTTCCCACTGCTCCACAATCTCCCGCTTTTCTTTAGGTGGTCGCGGGGGTTGATATCCCATCAATGTAGTCAGCAAACTAGTAGGTGGGGAGGTTAGGAGTTTTTTCTTGATTGCGAACTGTTGCAGGTGAACTATAAATAGTAAAATGATAGGGAGATAAAACAAAGTATTTTCTGGATTGTGTACATATTGGTGTAATTTTAAGGTTTTAATGACCTTATTTTTTCTTTATAAAACAATAAATTGTTTCCTTTGTTTGTTATACCATTCTAAGGGGACAACGGGGCGAGTATAACTGTTTTTTTTGCTTGAGATAAGACATGACGTTCTGTTTGCTTATTTAATCACCACTCTTTTTGATTACCAATAATGAGAAATTGAAAGTATATTTAACGCATTGGTGAATATTGGCAGAATGCAAGGTGAGAGCCAATGTCTAAAAGTGATTACGTGGAGAACAACATGAAGTATCGTCTGAGCGGGGTGGCTCTTACAGCAGTATTATTGGTGGGGTGTGCCAGTTCATCGAATTCGGTGGAACAAGGGCGTTCTGACCCGCTGGAGGGCTTCAACCGTGCCATGTTCAACTTTAATTATGATGTTCTCGATCCTTATCTTCTGAGGCCTGTTGCTGTAGCTTGGCGTGATTATGTACCGATGCCAGCACGAAATGGCATTGGTAACTTCGTGAGTAACCTTGAAGAGCCAGCCAGTATGGTCAACAGTATTCTGCGCGGTGATATCCATGATGGCGCGAAGCATTTCAACCGATTTTTTTTGAATACCCTTCTGGGAATGGGCGGGTTGATTGATGTCGCTTCAATGGCGAATCCGAAGCTGGCAAAAGAAGATCCAATGCGTTTTGGTAGTACGCTGGGGTATTACAATGTTGGCTATGGCCCTTATGTTGTTTTGCCTGGTTATGGCAATTTCACTCTGCGTGACGAAGGAGGGAATGTCGCGGATATGACTTACCCCGTATTGAGCTATCTCACACCTTGGATGTCCGTAGGAAAATGGGTATTTGAAGGTATTGAAACACGCGCACGTTTGCTGGATTCCGATGGCCTATTGAAAAACTCTTCCGATCCATATTTGATGATGCGTGAAGCGTACTTCCAGCGCCATAATTTTATGGTCAATGGAGGCAAGCTCTCACCAGAACAAAACCCTAATGCAACGGTGATTCAGGATGAATTGGATTCCATTGATTAATGATGGAACCATGATCAAAAAAGGATAGCACTCGCTATCCTTTTTCCGATCTCAGCATTCGGTTAGAACGTGTAGTTAAAGTTCACACCGTACAACCATGCAGTTCCTTTAGAATCGAACTCATAGGGTTGATTGAAAGGCGCTTGAGCATCATCTTTCAGTGTTTCGCTAACACGTACTTTTTTACCACGCATGTAGGAAACGCCGACATCCACAGAGGCATCTTTATTGAATGCGTAAGTGCTTCCGACACTTAACCAGAAACGATCCTGATCTGGAATGGAGATAGAACGATTTTTGGCTGGCGCAGGGCTTTCATCGAAGGCGATACCAGTACGGAATGTCCAGTTATCGTCATAGTAGTAAGTTGTACCCAGAGAGACACGGTAAGCATTACGGAAGTTTTCATCTTTGTGGAACAATGTGCTACCGTCGTCTTTTTTCTTGCCTCTCAGCTCTTTGAATTCACTCCAGCCAGTATAGAGGAAGCTATAGTGAATGGCCCATTGAGGTGCGACACGGTTATAACCGGAGACTTCCCACATATCAGGCAAATTCAGATCCAGCGTACCCTTAATTGTATTGCCGCCAGTGCCATTGGGTAAAAATGCTGGTAAGTTATTGCTGAAATCGCCGTCTTTAAACTTCACTTTTACTTTTGAACGGTAAGTCAGGCTATAACGGTTATTCTCATCATACTGATACAGAATACCTGCATTCCAGCCATAGCCCCAATCCGTGCCTTCTAAACGAGCACCTTCGGCTGTTGCCGGAATTGATAACGGTATGCCTTTAGATTTCAGCTGACGACTTAATGCTGCACCTGTTTCACCCATATGGCGAACAATAGTAGCATCCGCATAGACGGCATTAACACCCAAGCCAAAGCTGAACTGCTCATTAAGTTTGTATGCACCGCTCAGGTTAAGGTTTACCGTTTTAAGAGAGGTTTTGCCACCAATTGGGCCAGCTGTATAGTTATTACTGAATTCGGTTGCCAAGCCAAAGTTGGAAGTCGCTGATGCACCCAGGAACCACTGATCATTGATCGGTGTAATAAAATGTAGATTTGGTATCCATGCATGTGGGGCAATATTTTTAGCATCGGTGCTATTTTGACTCACTGGGGATTTACCCGTGATATCAACATTTGGGTTTACATAAATCAAGCCGCTGGAAAATGATGGGCGATCAAATAGGGTCATGGCTGCGGGGTTACGACTACCCTCAGACGCGTTATCTGCAACGACACCTGCTCCAGAAAAAGCCCGACCGAGTCCTGATGATGAATACTCATTTAATTGAAAACCGGCAGCACTAGCGTTGGATGAAATGACTGCAACCGCCACTGCTAATGCTGAACGCGTAAACAGGTTTTTTTGGCTCATAACCAAAACCTCATTATTTAATTATTATTTAACATGCTACTCAAGTAGCTGAGAGCGCGGGATTGTAGAGTCGGTTTATCATAATGACAAATCAGACCAGTGCAGGAAGTATAGGCCTGACATTAGAAGATGTTGCAAGAATGTTTTTAAGATATGTCTAAAATGATTGCCGAAATGGGACGAGCTTAACAAAAAACAGGCAGCGCATGTTAACGAATTGTGGTGGCTAGTTTGTTAGCGCGATGAGATCAATAAATAATGAAATAAGTGATGCCAAACAGCGTAAACGCTGGTTATCGGAGGTTGGAACAACGTAAAATCATCGATAGGCTTTCATCGTAGGAGAAAAAAATGCCTGATACAATTAAACGTTGTAATGCGGAAGAAACAGCCGCCTGCTGTTGTGTTGATGTCGGTACCGTCATTGACAATGAAGACTGCACCGCCTCTTACCAGCGTGTTTTTGCCAATGGACAGGAAGCGGAAATGATGCTTAATACATTGACTGTAAAGGCAAAATCAGTGGAGTCAGAGCCATGCGTAATAAGCCATAAAATCGAAGCAGTTGACGATGGGGCGCAACTGACTATAGATTTTACGTTTAGCTGTCAGGCTGAGGCCCTGATTTTTCAATTAGGACTACGCTAATTATCTTCAGTAACCGTTTTCCCACCGCGGTTTGTTGCTCTTGCTCGCATTTTTCGTCTATTCCTGTTTGCTATTTTCCAACATTGCGTTAACAATGCTCCATCAGGTCTGACCTCTTGTGAGGTGAGTAAATATTTTTAATCAATCAATTGATTTAATTAATAATTATTGTCAGGAGTTGCTATGGGTCGTTCTTCAACAAAAGTGGCACAGCAAAAGGAGCGTGTTGCTATTGTCAGTGGGTTGCGCCTTCCTTTTGCGAAACAGGCAACGAGTTACCATGGTATCCCAGCTGTCGATTTGGGAAAAGCCGTTGTCAGTGAACTGGTCATCAGAAGCGGATTGTCGCCAGAGAAGATCGACCAACTGGTGTTTGGGCAAGTTGTTCAAATGCCGGAAGCACCGAATATTGCGAGGGAAATCGTATTAGGCGCAGGATTAAGCGTCAGCACTGATGCCTATAGTGTTTCCCGTGCCTGTGCAACCAGTTTTCAGGCGATTGCGAATGTGGCAGAAAGTATTATGGCTGGCACAGTGAATGTGGGCATTGCCGGCGGCGCTGATTCCTCATCTGTGTTACCGATTGGGGTAACAAAATCACTGGCTCGCACTTTGGTCGATATGAACAAAGCCAAGAGCTTGTCACAGCGCTTAAAATTAATCAGTCGATTGAAATTACGGGATTTACTGCCAGTATCTCCTGCGGTTGCTGAATATTCCACCGGATTGAGGATGGGCGATACGGCGGAACAAATGGCCAAAACCTATCATATCAGCCGCGAAGAACAGGATGAGTTAGCACACCGCTCCCATATACTGGCAGCCCAAGCTTGGCAGCAGGGATGTTTGAATGAGGAAGTGGTAGCGGCACATTTTCCGCCATATCGCGACACATTGACAGAAGATAATAACATCCGAAAAAATTCAGTTCTCACATCTTACTCCAAATTGCGGCCAGCCTTTGATCGTAAGTACGGAACCGTAACAGCGGCGAATAGTACTCCGTTGACTGATGGTGCTGCCGCAGTCATGTTAATGCGCGAATCGGTTGCCAAAGAGCTTGGAATGACTCCGTTGGGTTATTTGCGTAGTTATGCGTTTTCTGCGATTGATGTTTGGCAGGATATGCTGTTGGGGCCATCTTATGCGACACCAATTGCGCTGGAGCGGGCGGGTATCACTTTGAATCAACTTTCACTCATTGATATGCACGAAGCGTTTGCCGCTCAAACACTGGCGAACTTGAAAATGTTTGCCAGTGAAAAGTTTGCGCGTGAAAAACTGGGGCGCTCTCAGGCAATGGGTGACGTAGATATGGATAAATTCAACGTATTAGGTGGTTCAATCGCTTACGGTCATCCATTTGCCGCGACAGGTGCCAGAATGGTCACCCAGACATTGAACGAATTGCGTCGTCGTGGTGGCGGGTTTGGGCTGACGACAGCCTGTGCCGCAGGTGGATTGGGCGTAGCGATGGTATTGGAGGTAGAATAATGGCTCAGGGCGAAAAAGAAACCATTATGTCAGAGACACAACCGAAGCAATCGGTATTCAGCTTTTCGGTCAGAGATGACAAGGTTGGCGTGATTACCATTGATGTACCAGGCGAAAAAGTAAACACACTGAAAGCAGAATTTGTTGAGCAATTTCTGACTGTCTTTGAGAAGGCACAACAGGCCTCTGGCTTGAAAGGGTTGGTGATCGTGTCTGGTAAGCCTGATACTTTTATCGCCGGTGCTGACATCACGATGATCGCAGGTTGTCAAACCGAAGAAGATGCGACGGAACTGGCTGAAAAAGGTCAGAGGCTATTTGCTCAAATTACCAATTACCCTCTACCTGTAGTTGCCGCCATTCACGGCGCGTGTTTGGGGGGAGGGCTGGAATTGGCTTTGGCCTGTCATGCGCGTGTTTGTTCTCTGGATGATAAAACTCGTCTTGGTTTGCCGGAGGTTCAGCTTGGATTACTGCCGGGCTCTGGAGGAACTCAGCGATTGCCTCGCCTGATAGGTGTCAGCGCAGCACTGGATATAATATTGACTGGCCGACAGCTCAAGGCGAAGCAGGCACAGCGTCTGGGTGTGGTGGATGATGCAGTTCCTTTGGATATTTTGCTGGATGTTGCTGTTCAGTATGTCAAGAAAGGCATCTCCAAGCGTAAGCCATTAGCATGGTCTCAGCGTATTTTAGCGAGCACTCTGGGCAGGCCATTGTTGTTCCATATGGTTCATCAAAAAACGCGTGCGAAAACCCATGGCCACTATCCTGCACCAGAACGTATTATTAATGTCGTTCGCACCGGATTGGAAAAGGGGCTTAAAAAAGGCTTTCAGGCAGAAGCCAAGGCGTTTGGTGAACTGGCAATGTCACCGGAATCGGAAGCCTTGCGCAGCTTATTTTTTGCCTCAACGTCGCTAAAAAATGAAACCGGCTCGTCGGAACAGCCTGCCGAGATCAAGTATGTAGGGATTTTGGGCGGCGGCTTGATGGGAGGCGGTATTGCCAACGTGACCATGACACGTGGGAATTTGCCTGTTCGTATCAAAGACATTAATCAGAAAGGTATCAATCAGGCTCTGAAATATACCTGGGATATCCTTTCCAAGCGGGTAAAACAACGTCGTTTGAAATCAAGCGATCGTTCCCGCCAGATGGCCTTGATTTCGGGAACCACTGATTACAGTGGCTTCAGGCAGGCCGATATTGTGGTTGAAGCTGTATTTGAAGATTTGGCGCTGAAACGAAAAATGGTTGCAGAAGTTGAAGAACATTCGAAACCTGAAACAATTTTTGCTTCGAATACTTCATCGTTGCCAATTTGCCAGATCGCTGAAATAGCCTCTCGACCAGAGCAAGTGATTGGCCTCCACTATTTCAGTCCCGTTGATAAAATGCCATTAGTGGAAGTTATTCCACATGCGGGAACAAGTGAGAAAACGATTGCAACTGCAGTCGCATTAGTCAAAAAACAGGGAAAAACGGCTATTGTCGTGGGTGATAAAGCCGGGTTCTATGTTAACCGGATTCTGTCCCCTTACATTAATGAAGCGGGTTATTGTCTGGCGGAAGGTGAACCGATCGATCATATCGATAAGGCACTGGTAGATTTTGGTTTCCCGATTGGGCCAATTAATTTGCTGGATGAAGTCGGTATTGATGTTGGTACAAAAATTATTCCTATTCTGGTGGCGCAATTGGGGAGCAGATTTACCGCACCGGGCTTCTTGGATGCAGTATTAAAAGATGACCGGAAAGGTAAAAAGAATGGCCGTGGTTTCTATTCGTATGGCGCTAAAAAGAGCAAATTCTGGCTTTTTGGCAACAAAACCAAAGAGGTGGATGCCTCGATTTATTCCCTGTTGAAAATTAAGCCACATGCAAAAATGCAACCATCAGACATTGCTCAGCGTTGCATGATGCTCATGTTGAATGAAGCTGTTCGCTGTTTAGATGAAGGTATTATCAGAAGCCCCCGTGATGGTGATATCGGTGCAGTATTTGGCATTGGTTTCCCTCCATTCTTGGGAGGTCCATTCCGGTATATCGATAGGCTTGGCAGCGATAAGGTTGTGGCAATTTTACGTCGTTTGGAACAGCAGCACGGAGAGAGATTTACGCCTTGTGAATATTTAGTTCAGATGGCTGAACAGAAAAAGAAATTCTACAAATAAATAATAGTTTCATTCGTAAAATCAGTTATATCGGCTCTTGTCATCGGAGCCGATTTTTTATGAAAAATAATTTATGGTTTCTTGATTATTTTGACTCACTGAATAGCAGGAGATAATGATATCGGGACAATCAGATATAAATCATTTTTAGCCATTTTATTTGTTTTTGTTTTAGGGCAGAATGCCAGTTAGCTCTAACTGAAACGTTTTTGTAACAAAGATTATCTTGATAATATCACTTGGATTTCATTATTAATGCCGTAAACCCATGGCTTGTCTCATAAATATTTAATTATGTATTGGATGGGGACAGGTTCTGAAATTAACTAAACGGTGGATTATGTACGTTTTTATTATGCGCCACGGTGATGCTGCCTTAAGTTCGATCAGCGATGCAACACGGGAGCTGACTCTCCGTGGACAGCAAGAATCACAGGAAATGGCCTGCTGGCTTACGCAACAAGAGCCTGACGTTGATTGTATCTTAGTCAGCCCTTATATCCGGGCAAAGCAAACTTTAAAGGTGGTTCGTGAAAACTTAGCGTTGCCTGGCAATGAGGAAGAACTGGCTGAGTTAAAGCCGTCGGGAGATGTCGCATTGGTAGCGAGCTACTTGCAGGTTTTGGCAACGCAAGAGTACAACGCTGTATTGGTGGTTTCTCACTTACCCTTAGTAGGTTATTTAGTTTCTGAGCTTTGCCCTGAGCAAACTCCGCCTATGTTTGCTACCTCCAGTATTGCCTGTGTGGAATTAGATCCTCAAACAGAGAAAGGCCGCCTGTTATGGCAAACCTCTCCGGCGCAGTTAGCAGCGAAAGACTAACTTCATACAGAGGATACATTAACGCTGCCTGAGTTCATTCATTTCTACCAAAATGAGTAGTGCAGCGTTACCTCCCCATTCTTTGGGGGCTTGATGGAAGGCAATAATATCAGGGTGCTGGGCAAGCCATAAAGGAGTTTGCTGTTTAAGAATATGTTTACCGTGGCCATGCATGACGCAGGCACAATAAATGTGTTCACGACGGCAGGCCGCAATCAGGGCGCCAATTTCTTGTTTGGCCTGTAGTTGGGTTAATCCATGTAAGTCCAGAAAAAGCTCAGGGGAATAATCACCACGACGCAGCTTCTTCAATTCATAATGATTGGCACCTTCTCGAATATAGCGGGTTGGGCCTTCCATATCCAAATTGGGCTGGAACTCATCGGAAAAATAGTAACTGGCATCGACTTGTTCTTGCATCAAACGTGCAGGTGCAACATAGCTGATTTTTTTTCTTTGGGGGGAGTGTAAAACGGTGTCTTGAACGATGCGGCGGGCTCCCGTGACAGACGT
The DNA here is from genome assembly GCF_028598775.1 of Xenorhabdus aichiensis. Lineage (NCBI taxonomy): Bacteria > Pseudomonadati > Pseudomonadota > Gammaproteobacteria > Enterobacterales > Morganellaceae > Xenorhabdus > Xenorhabdus aichiensis. The sequence goes on along the minus strand of NZ_JAQRFO010000048.1, from coordinate 17,690 downwards.
TCTAAATAGACTGATATCTTCTTCACTCATCAGATTTTTCTTCTTCATTACTCTCTAATTCACTGACAAATTTTGGTAATTGTACCCGATTTTTTGTGATTTTGCTTAGAAGCTATCGCATAGAATTGATATGTATATTTAGGTGATTGTGTAAATTGCAATATATTCGCATCGTGACGGATCGTCTCTAGAAAATTCATGATATTCACCCCTGCCTATAAAATGATTTGACAATCTTGGCGGGTTATAAAATAAATGTATATACAACATGAAGGTTGATACCAACAAGAAAAATAACAGGACGATACAATGTCTATTGAGCTGAAAGATACTGACGTTATTTGGCGTAATGCCAGACTTGCCACAATGAACCCTACAATCAACAACATTGATGGCAAACATCATTATGGCATGCTGGAGCAGCATGATCTGATCGTTCGAGGTGAAAAAATATTGGCGATTGTTCCGACGGAGAGCGTGCCAACTCACCATTGCCACATTATTGATGTGGAACAGCGGTTGATCACCCCCGGATTCATTGATTGCCATACTCATTTGGTTTTTGGTGGCAATCGGGCATCGGAGTGGGAGCAGCGTCTCAATGGCGCTTCTTATGAGGAGATCAGTGCCAAAGGAGGAGGAATTAATTCTACGGTTAATGCGACCCGAAACAATTCTGCGCAACAATTGGAAGTGGCCGCCCAGAAGCGACTCAATGCTCTGATCGCTGAAGGAATAACGACGATTGAGATGAAATCAGGCTATGGGCTGGATCTGGTAAATGAAGAAAAACAGTTGAATGTCGTTCAGGCACTGGCGCAGAAAAATGCCATCGAAATCAGCCCCACATTACTCTCTGCTCATGCCGTTCCACCTGAATATAAACACAACCCTGATGCTTATATCGATTTAATTTGTGATTCCATTCTTCCTACACTGTGGCAAAAACAATTATTTGAATCCGTAGATGTTTTTTGCGAAACCGTCGGTTTCAATCTCGACCAGACCAAGCGCGTGTTTGATGCGGCACAACGCCTGAATATTCCTGTAAAAGGCCATGTTGAGCAATTGTCCAACATGGGAGGCAGTGAATTGGTTGCTGATTATCAAGGCTGGTCGGTTGATCACATTGAATATCTGGATGAAAAAGGTATTGAAGCCATTAGCCGCAGCGGTAGTGTGGCCGTGTTACTGCCCGGCGCATTTTACTTCCTGAAAGAGAAAAAACTCCCTCCTATTTCGCTATTGCGCCAATACCGAGTGCCGATGGCAATATCAACGGATTTCAATCCGGGTACCAGTCCTTTTGCTTCTTTGCGTCTGATTATGAATATGGCCTGTGTGCAATTTGGGTTTACACCAGAAGAAGCATGGCAGGGCGTAACCCTTCATGCCGCTCGTGCCTTGGGGAGAGCTGAAAGCCACGGCCAATTGGCGGAAGGTTATATGGCCGATTTTATTGTCTGGGATGCCGAGAATCCTGTAGATATCTTATATGAACTTGGACGTAATCCACTGGTTCATCGTATCTATCGTGGTGAAATTACACACAATTTTCAATAATGGTGAGAGAAACAACATGAAATTATGGCATCCAACATCAGAAAACATTTGGCAAGGGCGTAATGATCTCGCAGAAGCAGATAATGCCCTGCGTGTGTTCCAGACAATAAAACAACCCGCCAATTTTTCCCCGGAAGAATTTCCTCACCATATTGCGTTATTGGGATTTGAGTGTGATGAAGGCGTTAAACTCAATCATGGTCGGCCGGGAGCGAAATTAGGGCCGGAATATCTGCGTCAGTCATTGGCAAATATGGCCAGTTATGATGGTCATGAGCGGCTGGTGGATTTGGGAAATATTCGCGCTGATACTGAGAAATTGGCTGAAGCACAGAACGCGCTGAGTGATGCGGTCTATGAGTGCCAGCATCAGAACATGCGAACACTCATTTTTGGTGGTGGGCATGAAACGGCATTTGCTCATGGAATGGGAATTTATCGCGCGTTTCCGACACAACGCGTAGGTATCATTAATTTTGATGCGCATCTGGATCTGCGCAATTCGCCGCAGCCCACATCAGGAACCCCCTTCCGGCAGCTTGCCCATTATTGTCAGCAGCATCAGCGTCCGTTCAATTACACTTGTATTGGAGCCAGTTTGGCATCAAATACTCAAGCTCTGTTGGACGAAGCCAATCACCTTGATGTCACTATCATTTGGGATACGCAATGTATTGAGTCGATGCTGGACAAAGTACAGGAACAAATTCAAGATGTGATTAATCAAGTTGATATAATTTATATGACTATCGATTTGGATGTACTGCCAATCTGGCAAATGCCGGCGGTTTCTGCTCCTGCTGCTCTGGGAGTGCCGTTAGAGCGTTTGTTGCCGTTAATTCAACTCATCTGCCAAAGCAAAAAATTACAGGCTGTCGATTTGGTTGAGCTTAATCCTTTGTATGACATTCAAGGAATGGGAGGCAAAGCGGCGGCTCGTCTTGCGTGGCAATTGGTGCATTGGTGGAATGGGTAGCCAGTGAGAAGGGATTTATTGTGACAGTCGATTTATCAGATACATTTGTCAAACCTGTGCCTTTGTATGCAAAAGTTAAGCAGGCGATTATTGAAAAAATATATACAGGAGAATGGAAACCCCATGATCGGGTTCCTTCAGAATCTGAATTGGTCAAACAGTTTAACTGTAGCCGCATGACGGCAAACAGGGCGTTGCGGGAGTTGATGGCAGAAGGTTTTCTATTTCGTTTGCAAGGAGTGGGATCGTTTGTTTCAGAACCCAAAGGGCAGTCCGCTCTGTTTGAAATTCACAGTATTGCCGATGAGATTGCGGCACGTTCTAACCAGCATAGTTGTAAGGTACTGAAACTGGCTGAAGTGAATGCCAATATAACGCAGGCAGCAGAATTGGGGATTGTGGCTGGTACGGCAATCTACCATTCGATTATTGTGCACTATGAAAATGATGTCCCCGTGCAGATTGAAAATCGTTATGTCAACGCTCAGGCTGTGCCGGCGTATCTGCGACAGGATTTCAATCAGCAAACTACCCACGATTACTTATCAATGGTGGCTCCCCTGACGGAAGGGGAGCATATTGTTGAAGCGGTTGCGGGAGATGTCCGTTCTTGTCGGTTGCTGCAAATTGAGGCAGATACGCCTTGTCTTTTAATTAGCCGCCGAACATGGTCGAAAGAACATATTGTCTCAAGTGCTAAATTATTATTTCCCGGGCATCGATATAAATTGAAAGGGCATTTCAGCTCATGATTTGCCCATCGTTGCATAAAAAAATCTCCCTTTGTTTTTAGTATAGGGAGATTTTTTCACAAACAATTGTGACCATCATGTAAATCCGATGTGATGTAAAACACAAAACCAATAAAAACATTCACCTGCCAACTGAAGAATAAATCATTATCATCTTATTGATATCTAGTATAAAAGACACCACCCTCCAAATTATTGACTTTATCTGTGTCACATTTTTTCCTATTGAATATACATGTATATACAACTATACAATTAACAAACTTTATAACGATGAAAAGGAAAAAACCGTGACGATGCAAAATAATAAATTCAGCAACGAGGTCATCCGTGCCCCCAGAGGAACGCAACTCACAGCAAAAAGTTGGTTAACGGAAGCCCCGCTCCGCATGCTCATGAATAATCTCGATCCTGATGTGGCTGAAAATCCTCATGAACTGGTGGTTTATGGGGGAATAGGCCGTGCAGCCAGAAATTGGGAATGTTATGAAAAAATCGTGGAAACCCTGAAAAATCTAGAAAATAACGAAACATTACTGGTGCAGTCAGGCAAGCCAGTGGGTGTTTTTAAAACTCATGAAAATGCACCGCGTGTATTGATTGCAAACTCGAATCTGGTTCCCCATTGGGCAACGTGGGAACATTTTAATGAACTGGATGCTAAAGGGCTGGCAATGTACGGCCAGATGACGGCAGGTAGTTGGATTTATATTGGCAGTCAAGGCATTGTGCAAGGCACTTACGAAACGTTTGTTGAAGCGGGGCGCCAGCACTATAACGGTGATTTGACCGGACGCTGGGTACTGACTGCGGGTTTGGGCGGTATGGGGGGAGCACAGCCGCTGGCAGCAACATTGGCAGGGATTTCGTCACTGAATATTGAGTGCCAGCAAAGCCGCATTGATTTTCGTCTGCGTACCCAATACGTCGATGAACAGGCAACCGATCTGGATGATGCGTTAGCACGTATCAAGCGATATACCCAAGAAGGTAAGGCAGTATCGGTGGCATTGTGTGGCAATGCGGCAGAAATTGTCCCTGAGTTGGTACGTCGTGGTGTACGTCCTGATATGGTGACGGATCAAACTAGCGCACATGATCCACTGCATGGCTATTTGCCGGCAGGCTGGACATGGGAAGAATATTGTCGCCGTGTAGAGACTGAGCCAGAAGTCGTGATTCAGGCCGCGAAAGCATCAATGGCAGCACATGTGGAAGCGATGCTGGCCTTCCAAAAACAGGGTGTTCCTACTTTCGATTATGGCAACAATATCCGCCAAATGGCGAAAGAAATGGGTGTTGAACATGCCTTTGATTTCCCGGGTTTTGTTCCTGCTTATATTCGTCCTCTTTTTTGTCGGGGAATTGGGCCTTTCCGTTGGGCTGCGCTTTCCGGTGATCCTGAAGACATTTACAAAACTGATGCCAAAGTCAAAGAGTTGCTGCCGGATGACGCACACCTGCATCGCTGGCTGGATATGGCGCGGGAACGCATCAGCTTCCAGGGTTTACCTGCTCGTATTTGTTGGGTTGGCTTGGGAGATCGCGCCAAATTGGGATTGGCATTCAATGAAATGGTACGCAGCGGCGAACTTTCAGCACCGCTCGTGATTGGACGTGACCATCTGGATTCCGGCTCCGTGGCGAGTCCCAACCGTGAAACCGAATCCATGAAGGACGGTTCTGATGCAGTTTCAGATTGGCCATTGCTGAATGCCCTACTAAATACGGCCAGTGGTGCAACATGGGTTTCCCTGCATCATGGCGGCGGCGTTGGTATGGGGTTCTCACAGCATTCCGGTATGGTGATTGTCTGTGATGGCACGGATGAAGCCGCAGAACGTATTGCCCGTGTGCTGCACAATGATCCTGCAACTGGCGTCATGCGTCATGCTGATGCGGGTTATGAACAGGCCATCCAGTGTGCCAAAGAGAAGAACCTGAACCTGCCGATGCTTGATACAAAATCATCAGACACAAAAACCGTCGAAACAAAATAAGGAGCGTCATTAATATGAAACACATTATTATACATCCCGGAAAAATGACGCTTGAAGAGTTACGCCACATTTATCAGCATCCGGTTCAAATTACCTTGGATGAGCAGTGTTTTCCTGCCATTGAACGCAGCGTTGATTGTGTTAACCGTATTATCAATGAAAACAGAACCGCCTATGGTATCAACACGGGTTTTGGCCTGCTGGCGAGTACTCGGATTGCCGAGCGGGATTTAGAAGAACTGCAACGTTCCCTCGTGTTGTCACATGCTGCTGGTGTCGGTGAGCCTTTGCCGGATGAGATTGTCCGGTTGATTATGGTATTGAAAATCAATAGTCTTGCCCGTGGTTATTCCGGTATTCGTTTGGACGTCATTCAAGCGTTGATCACTTTGGTTAATGCAGAAGTTTATCCCTGTATTCCGAGCAAAGGTTCTGTGGGCGCTTCGGGCGATTTGGCTCCACTGGCGCATATGAGCCTGTTATTGCTGGGCGAGAGTAAAGCGCGTTACCGTGGTGAATGGCTGCCGGCCAAAGAAGCCTTGGGGAAGGCAAATCTTAAGCCGATTCGGTTGGCGGCAAAAGAAGGTCTGGCGTTGCTTAATGGCACACAAACCTCTACTGCCTTTGCCTTGAAAGGACTCTTTGCAGCAGAAGACTTACTTGCCTCGGCTGTTGTTTGTGGCGCGATGTCTGTTGAAGCGGCACTGGGTTCTCGTAAACCATTTGATGCGCGCATCCATGAAGCACGGGGTCAGCAGGGGCAAATCGATGTGGCTGCCTTGTATCGTCTGGTATTGGAAGAACAAAGTGGTCTCTCTGAATCCCATAAAAATTGTCCGAAAGTTCAAGATCCTTATTCATTGCGTTGCCAGCCACAAGTGATGGGCGCTTGTCTTACTCAGATCCGTCATGCTGCCGACGTGATCATGACTGAAGCCAATGCGGTCTCTGATAATCCGTTGGTCTTTACCGACCAAGATGAAGTGATCTCTGGCGGTAACTTCCATGCTGAACCTGTTGCTATGGCATCGGATAATCTGGCTATTGCACTGGCGGAAATTGGCGCACTGTCAGAACGCCGCATCTCTTTGCTGATGGATAGCAATATGTCCCAGTTACCGCCGTTCCTCGTCAATAATAGCGGGGTGAATTCCGGTTTTATGATTGCTCAGGTGACAGCGGCCGCTTTGGCGAGTGAAAACAAAGCATTGGCGCATCCTTCCAGCGTTGACAGCTTGCCGACATCAGCGAATCAGGAAGACCATGTATCTATGGCTCCGGCGGCAGGTCGTCGCTTATGGGAAATGGCTGACAACGTGCGAGGAATTTTAGCGATTGAGTGGCTAACTGCCTGTCAGGGCATGGATTTCCGTGACGGATTGAAGAGCAGCCCGATATTGGAAAAAGCCCGTCATATCCTCCGTGATAAAGTCGCTTATTACGATAAAGATCGCTTTTTTGCGCCAGACATTGACGCGGCTATCCAACTGTTGATTGAACAACAACTTTCAGCACTGCTACCTACCGGAAAGATATTGAGAAATTAAACATAAATAAGTCGTCTAAGGCCGGTTTCTATCCGGCCTTATCGTTGTATTTATCTTTCATATCTAATAATAAAGACACAAGGATAAATCATGCAAAACACTTCACAACTCAAACGAGGCTTGAGCGTTCGCCACATTCGGTTTATGGCGCTAGGGTCGGCAATTGGGACTGGGCTTTTCTATGGTTCGGCGGAAGCCATTAAAGCAGCGGGGCCTGCGGTATTATTGGCATATGCCCTTGGTGGGGCGGCTGTTTTCATGGTCATGCGGGCATTGGGGGAAATGGCGGTTCATCACCCTGTGGCGGGCTCTTTCTCTCATTATGCCAGCCATTACTTAGGGCCATTGGCAGGTTTTCTGACGGGATGGACTTACATATTTGAAATGCTGGTTGTCTGCCTTGCTGATGTCACTGCATTTGGCCTCTATATGAAACTCTGGTTTCCGCATGTTGACCAATGGATTTGGGTACTCAGCATCGTCTTTTTCATTGGGGCGATAAATCTGTGCAACGTCAAAGTCTTTGGAGAAATGGAGTTCTGGCTTTCCATCATTAAAGTCACTGCAATTGTTGCCATGATTGTCGGTGGCTTTGTGATCATGATGTATGGTTTCGGCCAGGAAGCGGGTCATGTCACTGGCCTGTCAAACTTGTGGGAACATGGCGGATTCATGCCAAATGGCATCGCGGGAGTGATTGCTTCGTTTACGGTAGTCATGTTTGCATTCGGTGGTATAGAGGTCATCGGTATTACTGCCAGTGAAGCGAAAAACCCGGAAAAATCCATCCCACAGGCAATTAACGCTGTCCCATTCCGTATCTTGCTGTTTTATGTACTCACCTTGTTTGTTCTGATGTGTATCTATCCGTGGAATCAAATTGGCCAAAATGGTAGCCCATTTGTCCAAATATTCTCCAGTCTGGGGATCGATTCTGCGGCTAATATTCTGAATGTTGTCGTAATTACTGCGGCGATTTCAGCGATTAACAGTGATATCTTCGGCTCAGGACGGATGATGTATGGCATGGCTCAAGAGAAACAAGCGCCCTCAGCCTTTACTAAACTAACCAAAAACGGCGTACCGTGGGTCACTGTGCTGGTGATGTCGTGTGTACTGCTAATCGGTGTCGTTCTGAACTACTTGTTGCCTGAAAAAGTGTTTGGGATCATTGCTTCCATTGCGACATTTGCAACGGTGTGGGTATGGCTGATGATTTTGTTGTCACAATATATCATGCGCCGAAAAATGCCGGCGGAAGAGGTCAAAAAGCTAAAATTTCCCGTTCCCCTCTGGCCTGTAGCACCTATTCTGACGATTGCATTCATGGCATTTATCATCCTCGTGTTGGGATATTTCCCCAGTACCCGTATCGCGCTGTACGTCGGGATAGCATGGATCGTATTACTCACAATAAGTTATTTTTTGTGGGTGAAAAAATTTTCAGTGAAAAAAGCTGGATAACGTCAAATTAGGGGGCTCAAAAAATTAGGGCCCCCGGAAAACAGAAATTATTGTACTAAAAAGTGGGTGATTGAACTCAACCTGACGCTTGAAAAAGTGACCTTAACCTTTTGCGATACCCTCGCATTGGGCGAGGATTTACGGGGCAATTGTTAAAATTTAATGAATAACACTTAAATAAAATAGCCCATTCTATTCGGAAATATTATTACACTCCCTATATGCGAGAGCTTTGTTTATTGCTCTTTTTCAATGAAAAACAATAACCACTTTATAATAACAGAGAGTGTTTTTATGACTGAAGATGATGTTTACCTTATTAATAACAGTTCAGGGGCGGATAAATGCCCTGCCGGAAAACTGGCTCTTTATACAAACATAGGATTTAATGAAACTGAAATCGGAGATATATTAATTATATCCCCGAATATTCAACTGGATACGGAACAATTAGAGAGTTATGGCTTCATTGTCGGTGCGCATGATGGTGTATCCAGTGTTGTCAACAACATGAGCCAGAATGCCACTCTGATTTCCGGACTTTATCTGGACGGAGAAATTTTGACAGTCAGCGCGGGGAAACAAATTTCGTCCCTGGTTAATTATCCACTTGGATCAGGAACATGGAACGATGCAGTAAACTCTGTTGTTTCAGCTGATGTTACAACTGTAAACCTGACTATGGTTCTGGAAAGTGGTATCAGCATCCAGATCGGAGAAGAATACTCAGCTCTGCTCCAGATTAATAACAACAGCAGCACAACTATCACAGGCGCTACCATTGAGGCAAGTTCCGGTGATCCGGATATTTTTACCGTTGGCTCATTCCCGCCTGCTGTGGATATTCCTGCAAATGAAACATTCTCTCTTCGTATTCCTTTAACCAGTGAAAGCCAAGGGTCGGCTGATTTAAGTTGCAGGCTATATACGCCGTTAGGAATTATAAACAGTGGCGATAATACAACGGATACCACTATTACGGTTACAGTGCCAAGAGACTTGCAGGTTTCACAGGAGTATATGTCACACTGGCAAAAAGAATGGGATAAACCAGAATATATCTACAGTTATAAACTCATGTTAAGTTCTGCTGAGGATCCGGTATCTAAATGGGAACTGTCATTTCTTCTCCCTGAAGGCGCTGAACCGGATCCTGACTGGCTGAAGAGTCAGAGTAGTTGGCTCACCCTTAACACAGAAAAATCTGTTAATGGTAACGTTTATCTGGATAGTATTTCTGGCCATGTGGTTGATCCGGATCAGGAATTTGAATTAGATATTCAGATCCTCTATCCCGGGGAATCTACGGATTATGAAACCCTGCAAAACCTGAGACTTGAGCAGTTATCCTGATAGGGGTTTGAAGTCTAATTGTGCGTAGACCTGCACTCTTAGCGTAGGTCTCTTTTTTATATGCCGACAGCAATCACTGATGCTGTTTTCAGGCGTATTGACCCTGATATGGCTTTTTGTCTGTCTCAACATATATGAGTTGCAGCCATCCATTTGCATAAGAATGGCTCACTTATCAGAATCACGATGCCGCTCCATTGACGACTATTTTTTTGCTTATCGAGCAGTACAATCCTTTCGGATACACGCCGAACATAGTTTGTAATTACCCACCTTGAACATGCGCTTGAAGCGCTGAACCTCGTTCGTGTATTTTACTGTGAAGCATAACTTAAGGTTCAACACTCCGATCCTGAATGTCGGGATTGGAAATTCGTAATCTAATGCAAATACAGGATCAACCATGAATCCATCCGATCATATAGTTCCCATGCGAAAAGAAGAACTGCACCACGTCCCTGCTGCACAGAGTACGCTGAACCGTTTTGCCGATGCTGAGATCCCGCAACATCCGTGGATGGCGCCGAACAACTTTGGGAGTCCGCACCAGGACAGCTGGTGTTCCGAGTCCGTGTCGCTCAACGGCCCCGTTGACGACAATCTTCTGCTTATCGAGCAGTACAATCCTTTCGGATATACGCCGAACATGGTTTGTAATAGCAATAATCAAATGGTAGGTGTCTCGCTGGACTACACTACATCCCAGTTCTGGGTGGTGGTGTTCGACGAGAACTGCAACATCATTTCGGCCACGCCCGCAGGCAAGCGTTCCGGCAGTACCTTCGGCGGCGGCTACTTCTACATGGACAAAAAAGACAACACGATTGTTGTACAGAACAACCAAGTCGTCAGTTACCCGACAGCGGATGTGCAACTGAGAGAGAGCGAGATTTATCCGCTCACACCGAACTGGCAGAGCACCGATATCGTCGAGTTGGTCACTGGTTCAGCGAAGGGCAATTCCCTCTACTCGTCGCTTCCGGTTTGGGATGAAATGAGTCCAAATCTCTACTGGTGCCTGATTGCCGGTGAGTATGACTACAAGAACTACCCGAATAGTACACTCAGTTCTCCGGCATGGATGGCGGTTGTGCATATCGATCCGGATGATGGGAGCACGAAGTTGGTTGGCGCGCAGGAGTTGGAAAAACAGTGGAACAACAATACATTCGCTGTTGATGAGAAAGGGGCTTACATCGTCACCAACGGTATCGACGAGGCACGGAAGGATATCTCTGGGCGTTTAGTCTGGAGGGGAGTGACGTCGTCATTCGCTGGAAGACGGCTTACAAGAATGCCGGATACCTGAAGCCAGGTCAGCAGAATATCGGTTCGGGAACCACGCCGACGCTCACCAGAATGGAGAACGGGACTGAACTGGTAGCAATCACCGACAATGCCGATCCTCGCCTGAACGTGCTGGTCTGTAACCGCGCGGACGGAAGTGTCATCTCCGAGACCTCTTGCTTTTTGGAGATGAGGAACGCCGCCGAAGCCTCGCTGATCGGCGTCGGTGATACCTTCGTGGTCGAAAATAATTTCGGTCACTATCCAACGTGGCCATTCTCGCAGCTGGTTCCGAATGGTCCCGGCATGGAGATGATCCGCATCAACCCTGATAATACCGAACAACCTGATGAAAAGAGATGGTCTCTGCCGGATGTTCACTTTTACGCGATGAACATGCTCTGTCGCGGAAGCGGTATCATCTTCGCGCATACCTGTAACTGGTCCGATGATATTTCGGTGTCAAAGGGTGGAATGTACTACATCAGCGCGATCGACTCCTTTGACGGCCGGGTGATTTGGCAGATTCCCCTTGGCAGAGGTGTGAACTATTGTCATGAGTACGGTGGTATTTACTTCAATAGAAATGGCGACCTCTTCATTGGCACTAACCAGTATCTGGTCTCCATCAAGAATTTCCACAACCGTTCCCAAAAGCTTAAGGAACAAGTGGCCGAAATCGGAAAGGAAAGCGGTACGAACGACTGAGACGATTGCATCAACTACCTAGTTGGCCGGCACGCGTTTTGACTTGTTGCTCTGGCATCTAACATTACGGTCTACAGCGCTTTGAAGCAGGAATTTTCATCGGGGCGCTGTCATTACTAACTACATTTAACGGATTTTATTTTCCGTTTTCTGAAGCGCCCCCAACCAGATATTGGTGATTTTTTCATTGTGTAAAAAAGCTGATAGAAATAAAGACTATCCACGATAATACGATAGCTAATAACTTAGTAATTTTAATTAAGTTGAGTATTTTAAAGGTGAAATATGATGGTGGAAATGCAACATTTATCAAATAAAAATTTATAAAACTAGTGTTGTTCTCCCCGTAAAAAATGGAAACATCACTCATATAGCACCAGTGCGTTACTTCATCGTTTTCGTGTCCCGACCATTGTTCCTTATCAGTGTCTCAGTAGCCATAACCTGCATGGGAGACAGAACCAAGAGAGACGTAAACAAGACATACCGGAAGATTCGGTGTGGAATATGAGGCAAAAATATGAGTTGGAATGAAAATATGACAGAGCAATACTCGTTAAAAGTATTGCCCTACTTGGAATGAAATTCAGCTAATTATTAGTTAGGTTACTGTCAATAGATGATTTTTCCACAATTGAAAATCGTCCAACCCCGAGTTGATTCATCCTGACTGTAAATAAGGAGATTTCCATTGTTTACATAAGGAGTGATTACTTTGAGATTTGTGGGAAGGGAACTTTCGATATTTAAAATTTTTAATTTTCCATCCTGAGTTAATTCAGAAATTTGAATTTTATTATCTTTTTTACTGTAACAAAAAAGTATTTTTTTTACGTTGTCGTCTATCACAGTTACAAAATCGTAATAAGTTTCCCATCCGTCATTATAAGTTTCCGCTACCCCGATCTCTCCATTTTGGAATATTTCCTGGATGTACATTCTATTGTTATTTGTACTAGATTGCCCAAAGATAAACTTTTTACAACCTATTGTATATGCTACTGCTGTGGGATAAAACAGATTCCACTTTCCTTTTTGGATTTCGGTAGCTACTGTGCTCATTTTAAACCTCTATTATATATTGTTAATGAACTTGATTATATTATTTTGCTATTTCTTAAGTTTATTTTTACAGTAATTTCATACTAGTGGATAAAATAAATGATTCAAGTTTGTTTTTTTGTTAAACATCAAATTTAAATAAGAATTTATTATTTAATTATTTATTATCTAATTATTTTTTACGTAAAATATTATGAAGTTTTATGTAAATTAAAAAAGTGCTCTCGTTACCTTTGATATCCCTCATTTCTGTCAGGGATCATGGTAAACTAGCGCGCTAATACATTTTTGTGGCTTGGAGATGCTTGTGGATAAGATTTTTGTGGATGAGGCAGTCGCGGAGCTGCATACCATTCTGGATATGCTGCGCTGGTCAGCCAGCCGTTTTAATGCCGCCAATATCTATTACGGTCATGGAACGGACAATTCGTGGGATGAAGCTTTGCAGTTGGTTCTGCCAACACTGCACCTGCCTCTGGACGTTCCTGAATCCATGATGGCAGCTCGTCTGACCTCTACCGAGCGTCATCGTATCGTAGAACGTGTTTTGCGCCGTATTAATGAACGTATTCCGGTTGCCTACCTGACTAACCGGGCCTGGTTCTGTGGTCATGAATTTTATGTTGATGAACGCGTGCTGGTTCCTCGTTCACCGATTGGTGAATTAGTTAACAACCAATTTGCAGGATTGCTTCCACAGGAGCCATCTACCATTTTGGATCTGTGTACCGGAAGTGGCTGTATCGCGATTGCTTGCGCCCATGAGTTCCCTGAAGCCGAAGTTGATGCCGTTGACATTTCAGGCGATGCGTTGGCAGTGACTGAACAGAATATTGAAAATCATGGGCTTTTGAATCGCGTTATTCCGATCCTGTCTGATTTATTCCGTGATATGCCACCGATGAAATACGATCTGATTGTCACTAATCCTCCTTATGTGGACGAAGAAGACATGAACGATCTACCGGATGAATTCCTCCGTGAACCTGAATTGGGACTGGCTGCGGGAGTTGATGGGTTGACACTGGCTCGTCGTATTCTCGCGAATGCGCCGGATTTCCTGACTGAAGAAGGGGTGCTGATCTGTGAAGTGGGTAACAGCATGGTGCATCTGATTGATCAATATCCTGGTGTGCCATTTACATGGCTGGAATTCGAAAACGGTGGCGATGGTGTCTTTATGCTGACACGCGAGCAATTAATCGAACATCACGAATATTTTTGTCTGTTCAAAGATTAATATTTTTTTATAACACTCAATGGGTAAGGCTGTTCTTGATTAAATTAAAGGCAAATAAAAGTGCCGGAATAAGATAGGTTTTAACCATTGAGTGAGTTATTGTTAATTAATCTAATCTTTAACGCATAATTAATTGATGGCAGGGTAGGAATGGCTGGAAATAGTATTGGGCAATTTTTCCGTGTTACCACATTCGGTGAATCTCACGGGATTGCATTGGGATGTATTGTCGATGGCGTTCCTCCAGGAATTGCCATTACTGAAGCTGATCTGCAAATCGATTTGGACAGGCGACGTCCGGGAACTTCCCGATATACGACACAGCGCCGCGAACCTGATCAAGTCCGTATTCTTTCAGGTGTCTTTGAAGGCGTAACAACGGGTACCAGCATTGGCCTGATGATTGAAAACACCGATCAGCGTTCACAGGATTACAGTGCGATTAAAGATGTTTTCCGTCCGGGACATGCTGATTATACCTACGAACAAAAATATGGGCTGCGTGATTATCGCGGCGGCGGGCGTTCTTCTGCCCGTGAAACAGCGATGCGCGTTGCGGCTGGCGCAATTGCTAAAAAATATCTGCTCGAAAAACAGGGTATCCGCATTCGTGCTTGCCTGACCCAGATGGGGGATATTCATTGCGAATTGAAAGATTGGGATCTCGTTGAACAGAATCCTTTTTTCTGCCCTGATGAAAGTAAATTGACCCAGCTTGATGAATTATTGCGAATTCTGAAAAAAGAAGGTGACTCTATTGGTGCCAAAGTGACCCTTGTTGCCGAGAATGTGCCTGTCGGGTTGGGTGAGCCTGTTTTTGACCGTCTGGATGCAGACATCGCCCACGCTTTGATGAGCATTAATGCAGTAAAAGGCGTTGAAATCGGTGACGGTTTCGGCGTTGTTAACTTGCGCGGTAGTGAAAACCGAGACGAAATCACCCCCCAAGGATTCACCAGTAATCATGCTGGCGGTATTCTGGGTGGGATCAGCAGCAGCCAGCCGGTTATCGCCCATATCGCCTTGAAACCGACGTCCAGTATTATGGTGTCCGGCAAAACCATTAACCGCCAAGGTG
This sequence comes from Xenorhabdus aichiensis, assembly GCF_028598775.1. NCBI lineage: Bacteria > Pseudomonadati > Pseudomonadota > Gammaproteobacteria > Enterobacterales > Morganellaceae > Xenorhabdus > Xenorhabdus aichiensis. The sequence continues at coordinate 2,660 of NZ_JAQRFO010000048.1, read as the reverse complement.
AAGAAGTTGATATGGTGACCCGTGGTCGCCACGATCCTTGTGTAGGGATACGTGCTGTACCGATTGCAGAAGCGATGATGGCGATTGTACTGATGGATCACTTACTGCGTCAGCGGGCGCAATGTGCTGACGTTACGTCTCCACTGCCACGCTGGTAAATCGGTAAGAGAACGCCTGAAATACAAGCATCTGGGTGATGCGGCAGGCATCATGATCATGGGTAAGCAGCTTTCTGGTGAAATAAATCATGGAGTGGTCATTATTAAGTCCGGAAATCTATGGTTTCCTGTTTTTGGTTGCGATGGTTGCTGGGTTTATCGATTCTATTGCAGGAGGGGGTGGGTTGTTGACCATTCCTGCATTACTGTCAGTCGGTGTTTCTCCTGTTCAGGCTCTGGCGACGAATAAACTTCAAGCGGTTGGCGGTTCCTTCTCCGCCAGTCTTTATTTTATTCGCCGTGGAGCAGTAGATTGGCGCTCCCAACGTTTTGCGATAGCCATGACTTTGCTTGGCGCCATGCTGGGGGCATTGCTGGTTCAATTTGTATCCCCAGATTTTTTGCGTTATCTCCTGCCAGTTTTGGTGATTATCATTGGTCTTTATTTTCTGCTGGTGCCGAATATTGGCGCTGAAGATCGGCCGCGTCGCTTGGGACCTTTGGCATTTGGTTGCTTTGCCGGGGGTGGAATTGGCTTTTACGATGGTGTATTTGGGCCGGGAACAGGTTCCTTTCTGGCGCTGTCTTATGTGATGCTCTATGGTTACAATCTGGCGAAAGCAACGGCACATGCGAAGGTGCTGAATTTTGCATCCAATATGGGTTCACTGGGCTTTTTTATTCTTGGTGGGCAGGTCTTATGGCTACTGGGTCTTGTGATGCTAATGGGGCAGGTGATTGGTGCTCGTCTAGGGGCGGGTTTAGTTCTGAGCCGAGGGCAAAAACTGATCCGTCCGATGTTGGTAACAATTTCTTTTTTGATGAGTATCAAACTACTCCATGACTATCATGGAGATACTATTCGTTCTTGGTTGGCATTTTATTTTTGATTTTAGGATCTTGTATTAATACATGACTGTACATCACTATCAACAACTCATTGAAATTTTTGACAATTGCTTTAGCGATGACTGTAACACCCGTTTGATAAAAGGTGATGATGAGCCGATTTATCTGCCTGTAGATGATCAAGTCGGTTATAACCGGGTAGTGTTTGCCCACGGTTTTTATGCCAGTGGTTTGCATGAAATATCACATTGGTGCATTGCAGGCAAAGAGCGCCGCAAACGGGTCGATTTTGGTTACTGGTACTGCCCTGATGGGCGTGATGCTCAAACTCAGTCTGAGTTTGAGCAAGTCGAAATCAAACCACAGGCGTTGGAATGGTTATTCTGTATGGCAGCGGGTTTTCCTTTCAACGTCAGTTGTGACAACCTTGAAGGGGACTGCGAGCCGGATCGTTTTGCTTTTCAGTGTAAAGTCCATACGCAAGTTATTACATACCTTGAAAACGGAATACCCACACGTGCAGCGCGCTTTATTCAAGGACTGCACTCGTTCTACAATACGCCTTCACTAACAGTAAAACACTTTCCTTGTCCGGAAGATCCTTTTGCTAACTGATATTTGATTTTGAGGAAATATAATGCTCGCAGAGTTTGAAACACGCATTCTGGCACATATAGATGACATGGTTGAGCATGCCAGTGATGACGAATTATTTGCTGGTGGATACCTCCGTGGGCATCTGACATTGGCTGTTGCTGAGTTGGAACAAGAAGGTGCTAATACTATTGAACAGCTCCATCAGCGTGTTGAAGGGAGTATCCATAAGGCTATCAAAGCAGGGGAACTGGCTCCACCAGATCAGGCTTTGGTTTTATCGACATGGCAAAAGCTACTGGATAGTGCGAAAGACCAATTAATTGATTATAAATAACTTATACTTGGGGTTATTCATATAGCCCCTTTATTTTTTCTGTTATGTCGGTGTAATTATCATTTATAATTACAAAGAAATGCGTAATGTTTCAAAAAATTCATAAAATAATTATAAAAAATAGAGAAATGGAAATATTTATTTGTTTTTTAAGATTAAATAAAACAAGATATTAAAGTTATCAGGATATATATAAATATTTTCTAAAGTTAGTTGTCAGAATAGAATAAATTTTCATTTACTTAAGATTTAAAATAATTAGAGTTATAACCTATAGTCATTAAAAATGTTAATAATATATATTTTATTTTAATTATTCTTTGTGATTGGTAGGGGTTATTTTCTATATATCTTTAATATAGTATAAAAATATATTGTTTTTTAATGAATGGATGAAAAATATTGGTTAATGAAGAAAAGTAGATGGATATTAGTTGAATGAGTGATGATTTATAAAAACAGTAATGCTAAATTGTTGTGATGAAATGATGGGAATGGAATATTTCATTAGCTGATTAGGTAACTTAAACCTATAAATAGGGCATTGCTATGGATGTAAGATTTAGTAAATTCGAAAAAAGAGTAGAAAACCTGGAATCGGATGTTGCCCAGTTAAAAACGGATGTAGCAGTGATAAAATCCAACTATGCGACAAAAGCCGATATTGAATCTGTCAAAGTGTTAGTTCATAACGAAATTTCATCGGTTAAGAATATTATTCA
>NZ_JAQRFO010000047.1:0-33646 GCF_028598775.1 Xenorhabdus aichiensis | reverse complement strand
AACCTCACCAAAAGGATCTTAAGAAGATCTTTTTTGCCTTGACGATACCATCACAAGTTTTTTAATGTGTTAAGTTGTTTCTCTCTAGCTTAGACCACTATGCCAACATGATTTTAATAAAAAACTAGGATGGTAATACTTATGTCATATATTATTTATTTATCGTTAAATGGTAAGAAACAAGGCTTAATATCAGCAGGGTGTTCTACTCTCGATTCCATAGGAAACCGATACCAAAAGGGACACGAAGACCAAATACAGGTATTGAGTTTAAATCACTCGATAATGCGTCAACAGAACGTAAGTCATAATCCAGTACAATTTGTCAAACCCATAGACAAATCCTCCCCATTATTAGCAATGGCTATAGATTCCAACGAATCACTGAATGGTGCGTTTATTTTCTATAGAACAAGCCAGACAGGACAATTAGAACTTTTTTATGAAGTCAAAATCACAGAAGCAACGATCACTGATCTTTCCTGTGTTTACCCTCACTCAATAAATGATCATGATAAGATGCCGTATGAAAAAGTTGTCCTCAATTATAAATCCATTTCATGGAACCATGTAACAGCAGGAACTTCCGCATATAGTATATGGGAAGACCGAGTCTACTAAGTAAAAAACTAAGCATATATTTTATATATGCTTAGCGACATAAACTTGGATATTTAACATATTTATTCGGTGAAACAAATGATGTTTTTTCACAAATAACATATCCTTCCCTCCTCAGCTTTGAATCTAAGTACCAAGAAAAAGGGAAGCTCAAAAATAAAAAAATAAAAAAATTGACAATAAAGATTTTTATTATCGTATTATTAAGTCTCGCTGGTTTTGAGGTGATACTATAATAAATAGCACAAACACACATATAAAAAGGCAGAGGGGATGCAAAGAAAAACAAAAATAATTTCCAAGAAAACGTTATTTCGTCCCCCAATTTAACAATTGATATCATATCCTCAAAAATAAAAAACATGGTAGAAGACATAATTAAAATTAAAAATAAAGAACTTATTATAATAATAAATCTATTTTTATTATCCATGCCAACCCCTTTACAATTAGATTGAAAATCCATTAGGATAAATAAAATCACTATCTTATATTTGGATAAGGGTAACCAAATGGCTGCTTACGATAATCTAACTTATCAGCTACACTTAGCTCATTTTCTCGCATATACTCTATCAGTTTTTTACTTAATTCAAATTTATTATCAAGATAATATAATAAACCAGCAACAGCAATACCAACTAGAATGACTCCAATAGTCACAGCGAGGACATAGGTACCAGCAGCTATAAACATTCCAGCAACAGCGTTAGCTGCCATGCCGACAAAAATTCCAACTGCTATCTTTGCTACATCCATTGTGATATTTCCAAAAAAATTGTAAATATCATATTCATCCCTAAATAATAGTTCAATAAATCTATAACCAACAGAAACAATAACACAATATCTTGCTACAGTTATCATGCCATTTTGCATTCCTTGCGTTCCTATACCCATATCTATCATTTTCCAGTGATTCGCACTATATTTTGCAGCCGTCAAAAAATTCCTAACCCCTGTTCGACCTGTTAACTTTATACTTCTATTACCATACCTATCAACATATTCAGTAACTCTCACACCAAAATTACTACTGAGTTCATTTGCCAATCGGCCAAAAGCATAGGCATCAATAATATTCCCTGTAAATGACGTTGCAACATCTGAACATGAAAAAGTGGCATCTTTCCATGATGAGTTTGGGTTAGGTCCACATAGATTTTTTACAATATTAATAGCTTCTTCAATAGTCAATACAACAAAAAGCTCTGTATTTTGGTCTAACTGATCTATCGCTTCCCCAATCTGTTCAGATTTAGAACGAGTATATTGACTGGTTTTGTCCCAACGCTTCGTTTTTCCATCTGCTTCGTCAATCTGATAAATTCCATAAAAATGCCGATCTAAAAATTCATTTTTCTTTTTAATATCCATTTAACACCTCACGAAATAACCAATTATGATATGCATTCATAATTTCAATGTTTTAATTTTTCTGACTCAAATTTTAATGACAAAACTCTGCCATCCGAAACACGCATATTCACCCCATCAGCTTGAGTTGATGACAATAGTTGAAAACAGAACATCATCATCACAGCCAGCTTATCCTCTGATCCCACTTGAGTATTGATCAATACATTACTTATTTTCTGCATCAATTCTTCTCTCTCATCCATACGACATCTCCTATTATTAATTAACAATGAGAATATAACATTTTTACATAAAAAATAGCCATATCAATCATATAACAATTAACCATTAAAAAAAGCACAAAATCATGCACTACTCTAAAACTTGTTTTACCTGTGTGTCTGTTTTCGCCTTCTCTACTGGCCCCCTGTCGATATCATCGCTGCACTACGCAAACAAGGAACGACCTTAGCGGCTATCTCCCGTAAGGCAGGATTAAGTTCATCCACATTAGCCAATACCCTAATTCGGCCTTGGCCAAAAGGAGAATGGATCATTGCTAACCAACTTGAGATGCCCCCTGCCCAAATTTGGCCAAGCCGTTATTTCGATAGCACAGGCCACCTGATAGAGCGTAAACCCAGAAACACCCCATGATAACGACATCCTTATACCTGATTTAACTGTCTTCATTAGGTAATGAAAATCAATAACCACAAATTGAAGCGTTTATTTTTAACATCTTTTAACCTCGTCAGTGAAATTTGGATAGCTCCTCTACTTGGGGTTTGGGGCCAATGGGACGAAAATCCCAAAAAGAAAAAATCATCTAAGCAAAGCTAGACAAACTTGATATAACCGCCAAACTTAATTAGTCGCATAATTCATAAACAAATAACCCTCCGGTAAACACGGGGCGATTCAATCTTTCTATAGAAAGGGAACTAAAATTATGACCGTGACGAATCAATTGCATGATATTACAGTGGCTGTTACACGCTCAAAAGGCGAAGATTTTACTATAGAACCTGCCCGTATCCGCGGCCCTCGTTATAATGAAATTCTTGTCCGTATGGTTGCTACAGGGCTCTGTCACACAGACCTCATCGTGCGCGATCAATATTACCCTGTTCCACTACCCGCCGTGCTGGGTCATGAAGGCGCTGGCATTGTTGAAGAAGTCGGCCCTCAGGTTAAGACATTAAAAGTGGGCGATCATGTGGTTCTTACTTATGGTGCCTGTGGCCATTGTCACCATTGTTCTGAGGGGCATGGAGCCTATTGCGACGATTTTTTTGGGCTGAACTTTGGTGGTTCGGATCTTTCTGGTCAAACAGCAATTGAAGATATGCATGGTCAGCCTTTGCATGATCATTTTTTTGCACAATCGTCCTTCGCTACTTATACGATTGCAAAGGAGAATAGTGCGATTAAAGTGCCTAAGACAGCACCACTTGCAATGCTGGGGCCGCTTGGCTGTGGTATTCAAACCGGTGCGGGTGCGGTCATGAATTCGCTGAAAGTCACACCGGGCAGCAGTTTTGTCAGCTTTGGTGCGGGTGCAGTAGGGTTAAGCGCTGTTATGGCCGCACGAGTAGTTGGTGCAACCAAGATCATCGCGGTTGATGTTGTCACTTCACGCCTCGAACTGGCCAAAAAACTTGGAGCAACCCATACGGTCAATAGTAAAGAACAAGATGTTGTTGCCGCGATCATTGAGATCACTGGTAGCGGGACAGATTTTGCGCTTGAATCAACGGGACGGACGGATGTTCTTGGTCAGGCGATTGAAACGCTTGCCAGCCTTGGTATCATTGGTGTTGTTGGCGCACCTAAACTTGGCACAAAGGCTGAATTTGACGTGAATAATCTGCTTTTAAAAGGGCGCAGCATTCGCGGTATCGTGGAAGGCGATAGTGTCCCACAGATATTTGTCCCGCAGCTTATTGAACTTTACCAGCAGGGACGCTTTCCATTTGACGAACTGATTAAGTTTTATCCGCTAGATAAGATCAATGAAGCGGCGAAAGACAGTGAAACGGGAAAAACTTTGAAGCCAGTTCTTCTGATCTCTGAGATTGATACCTTATGATAAAATACTCTACAAACAACGCTATAAAATAGAAAACATGTTTGCAAAAATCAAAGACTGGAGGCGCATCGCGACCCGGTATGACCGATGCGCTTACACTTTATATGTCTGCTGCTCGTAATCTTCTGGCTTAATTAATGAGGCCTGACCCTATCTAAATGGCTGTATTAATAGCCCCGTTGACACTCAAACTCCTATTTGAGAGAAACTATCCAAATACTACATCGGCATATAACCTTGTCGTTGCTAGTTTATGCAGCCTTAGTTGCCTTGCAGGTACAGGAGAAAAAACGCCGACAGGTCTGATTCATCTTCGTGTGTAGTTGCTTGAATTGCTTTGGTGGGTTTTTTTGTCTCCGATACTTCTTTGTTAATTTATCATACTCTTTGTGAGTAGCTATGTTACTTGGGGGCGATAAACGAACCCAAGACGCTGATATAGATCAGGCTATTGAATGTCTGAGGGACTATTTGAAGAGGTGATTATGGCCAAAGCACGTTTACATGATGATGCGATGGTGCAGCTTCTCCGTGAAGATCCTGAGTTTGCACAGCATTATCTGCACCAGGCGTTTGTTGATATGGATGAAGAAGGCGGACAGGAAGCATTTCTTATGGCATTGCGGCATGTTGTAGAAGCGCGAGGAGGAATGGCGTTGATTGCAGATAAAGCTGGCGTTTCACGCGAGACGTTATATCGAACACTATCGCCTAAAGGTAATCCGACTTTGAAAACTTTGCGAAATGTAGTTGCAGCAATAGGATTCCAATTTTCTCATATTGCAGCAATGGCTTAATCCGGCCAGATGAGGAGCTGAAGCCTAATAGCACGAAAGTGTACAATTGAGCTTTAAAAGCGATACACGGAACGGGAGTTGTATCAAATCTGTGCTCTTGGCGTTACTTGGTTTTTACCAAGTGACGCCAGAAGAAATCAACGCTGAGAGTCTGTCCTACCTGATTTTAGACAAATCCTAACCCAATGAAACCAGCAAATTATGTAAGAAATGAACCTTTTTTATAGCCTATAATTTATAGAAAATGTATCTATCCCCTAATAAATCCCAAGAGGCTAACCATACGGCGTGACCAGCGATAAAACTTCATGGGATGGCATATGCCATAGATCAGTACGATACCCGAGCCAATGGCGACATAAGGCTTGAAGGCAAGCAGGGTCTGCCAGCCTTTGTCATAAGGCTGAATGATATCAAGCCAGTGTTGGGTACACTCTGAAAGTGATTGCCGTTGCTGCTGTATTTCCAGTAATAACTGCTGTTTTCGCCATTCTCGCTGCTGTCGCTGTGACTTATTCATGATGGTCATCCTCCAGCATTTTGCGATCTATTTTTAGCTGTTCACGGGTTGAATTGAAAAAAGTCAGCTTTCTGGTTTTCCTGATCGTCCATATTGCACTAGACACGGCGAGAATCAGCAGAATTCCTGCGGTAATGGCCATTGCCGTTGCCCGATAAACAGGATCGATGACCCAGAATATCAATATTAACAGGCACATCAGGCCAAAGGTCGCAAATAACAGCGTAAACCCTATCAGCAGCAGCAACTGCACCAGCGTGGTCGTATTTTCTTCCAACTCAACGGCTATGAGTCGGATACGGGTTTCAACCATGCCAACAACAATCGCTGCCACTCGCTGTAAAGTATCAAATATCCCTTTGCCAGGGCCTTGTGAACGGCGTGGTTGGGTCATCTCAGCGTTTTGCCAGTAAAATACCCAACACGGCACCAACTGCCGCACCGATTCCTATACTTGTCCACGGATTATCACGGACGTAATTATCTGCACGGCCTGCAATTTCTTTTGTTTGATCGACCAACTTATCGCTAGCATCACTGAGCGTGACTCGCGCATCTTTCAACGTTTTTTCTGCTTTACTGCGTAGTTTTTCCAATTCAGCCTTGGATTTGTCACCGGAACTATTGAGAACTTCTTCCAGCGTATCCGCAAGGGATTGCAATTCAGTACGTAAATCTTCAGAGTTTTTCTTCTGCGGCATACTATGCTCCTGAAATGTACGATGGATGAATTTCTAACATAGTCGCTTTTATAAAGAGTTTAAAGTACGGATGTCAAAAATCATCCTGCTCTTCCTGAGATTAAGCTTAAATTTTGTTCGACGGATAGCCACGGGATAGAGGAATAGGAAGGCCAGTTGAGAAGGGAATTTGTCGGAGGTTCAATACCCTGTGGTATGTTTTGGCTCGATACCACAGGGAAAAGCCAGCCTTTGTATTGGTAGGAGAAAAATTTTCACGACAGGATATTACTGAGGGGGATGGTTAGCGCGTTTCTTACGCCAGATGACCGTCAGGCTGCCAATTAAGCCAATGAGTAGCAAACCCAGTGGTAACAGAACGAGAAAATTCATCACATATTCTTCGTATTGACGGAAAAGCGGACTTTTGCCAAGAGCATAACCTAAAGTAGTTAATATGATGACCCACAGGAATCCACTTAACCAATTGAAAATCTGGAAACGTCCGTTTTTCAGCCCGGCAATCCCTGCCAGGGTTGGCAGCAGGGTTCTGACAAATGCAAGGAAACGACCGATCAGCAGTGCGGATAAACCGTGGCGATGGAACAGATTGTGTGCGCGTTGGTAATAGTGAGCAGGAAGATGTGATAGCCAGCCTTGAACCAATTTGGTATTACCAAGCCACCGTCCCTGGAGATAACCCACCCAGCAACCAAGGCTTGCTCCGGCGGTGAGAATGAATATCGTTGCGGGGAAGCTCATAGCATCTTTTGCGATCAAAACGCCAACTAATATCAACAGGCTATCGCCCGGTAAAAAAGCCGCAGGCAATATCCCATTTTCCAGAAATAGGATCGTAAATAGCAGGATGTAGATTGCCCATACTAATGATGGGTTAGCCAGTGTTTCATAATCTTGGTGCCAAAGTGCATAAATCAGGTCTGTTACAATTTCCATCAAATGTTCCTAAAACGCGGATTAAGGATTACATCTTACTTTTATGGTGCATTTCTGGTGCGTTTCTGTTGGGTACTTTGAAAATACAAAATATTAAGTACCGATTGTCATAAAATACCCTTGAGCTTCTTGCAAGATGGCATAAAAACTAACAGGGACACTCTAACAAAATCAGCAGTAGCGAAACAGGAAATTTTGGTGACCAATTGAACATTCATTCAAATGTAAAAGTAAATTCTTCGACATATATCAATTGATTAATTATTCGGTGAAGTTTTCCCAAAATAGCATGATTTAACTATTTATCATGTGGACTGCTTGAATTTATGTTTTTTGTCAGCCAAACAGCCCTTGTCGTGTCATTTGATAACGAAAAGTAATCCATTAATAATATTGGAGACAGTACAGATTCTCATCGTTGTTGTTAAAATGATGATTCAATATAATTTGTTGAATAAAAAGAGTAATTACTGTTTTTTTATTATGATTCACGCCACATTGCTGTATGACTGCAATCAAAAAATTGCCATTCCGATCACACAAATGTAAACAATTTGTTATCAGATATTGTGTTGTCTGTATATTTCAATTAATTATTCTTTTTAGTTTTCTTCATTTCCCTATACTGGGGAAGCAAACACAAAAACAATAGGCTCATTGAGCCAAAAATATCAAATGGATAGGCTATGGAAAAACAACAAAAAGGCTTTGTGCAATATATTGTACAAGGAAGTCTTGTCACTCAAATTATTATTGGATTAATTGCAGGGATATTATTGGCATGGCTGTTACCTTCTGCGGCTGAGTCGGCTGATTTGCTTGGCTCTCTCTTCGTGAGTGCTCTGAAGGCTGTTGCCCCTGTGTTGGTGTGGATATTGGTGATGTCCTCGATTGCAAACCATAAAAAAGGACAAAAAACCAGTATTCGCCCGATCTTACTCCTTTACCTGATTGGAACATTCGGTGCCGCGGTAGTGGCGGTTATCGGCAGTACGTTGTTTCCGTCAACGCTGATACTGGTGACTAATGATGCCAAAATTTCACCGCCAGACAATATCGTTGAAGTCATGAGGGGGATTTTGCTTAACGTCGTTGTTAATCCGATTGATGCGATATTAAAAGGCAATTATGTTGGCATTCTGGCATGGTCAATTGGTTTAGGTATTGCTTTACGTCATGCCAAAGAATCGACCAAATCTTTAGTTCAGGATCTGGCTGAAGCCGTCACACAGATTGTGCGTGTTATTATTCGTCTGGCACCTATCGGGATCTTCGGTCTGGTGGCTTCAACTATTGCCACAACTGGCTTCGAAGCACTGCTTGGCTATGCTCGACTGCTGGCTGTTCTGCTTGGCTGTATGATTATTGTTGCCTTAGTGGTCAACCCGCTGATTGTTTACTGGACAATCCGCCGCAACCCTTATCCGTTGGTTTTTGCCTGCCTGCGTGAAAGTGGTGTGACAGCATTCTTTACCCGCAGCTCTGCGGCTAACATTCCCGTTAATATGGCAATGTGTCGTCGCATGAATTTGAATGAGGATACCTATTCAGTTTCTATCCCATTGGGGGCAACCATCAATATGGCGGGTGCTGCGGTGACGATCACGGTGCTGACGCTGGCGGCAGTCAATACACTGGAAATGACGGTTGATCTGCCAACCGCGATCTTGCTGAGTGTGGTTGCTGTGATTGGTGCGTGTGGATCATCGGGGGTGGCGGGTGGCTCTTTGCTGCTGATCCCACTGGCGTGCAGCATGTTCGGTATTTCCAATGAAATTGCCATGCAAGTTGTTGCGGTTGGTTTCATTATCGGTGTATTGCAGGATTCTGCCGAAACTGGCCTGAATTCTTCCACTGACGTGTTGTTTACCGCTGCGGCTTGTCAGGCAGAAGATGCCCGTCTTAATGCGGATCAGTTATCCCAGCGTCGTTAATGATTGACTGAAATAAAAACGGTGATAATCAGCGGATAGCTTTTTATCACCGTTTTTACGTATAAGGTCTAAAGTTTGCGCCGTTAAATCTTAAGCGCTAATCTGGCTCCCTGATCAATTGCTCTACGGGCATCCAGCTCTAGCGCGACATCGGCACCACCAATCACATGTACATTTTTTCCCATCGTTTGCAGCGGCTGATAAAGATCTTTTAATGGCTCCTGCCCTGCGCAGACAATCACATTGTCCACTTCGAGACATTGCTGTTCACCGTTGCGACTGATATGCAGCCCCTGATCATCAATCTTCAGGTATTGTACGCTGTTCAGCATCGTGATGCCCCGCATCAATAGACTGGCGCGGTGAACCCACCCGGTGGTTTTGCCCAGACCCTCGCCGACTTTCGAATCCTTACGTTGCAGCAGATAAATTTTTCGTGGAGAACGTTCCATTTGCGCGCCTTCCGGCTGTAATCCACCACGGTGGGAAAGTGTTTGATCGATGCCCCACTCTTGGCTAAACGCGTGGCTACTCAGGCTGCTGCTTTGTCCGTTTTGGCTCAGGTATTCTGCCGTATCGAAGCCAATGCCCCCTGCACCGATAATGGCGATACGTTGCCCTACATTGCGTTTATGCTTGAGTACATCAAGGTAAGTCAGCACTTTTTCATGGTTAATGCCATCAATATCTGGCGTCCGTGGGATGATGCCCGTGGCAATGACGATTTCATCAAACGACGCAAGCTGACTGGCTGTTGCGGTATGGTTGAGCTTGACCTCAACACCGTTCAATGCCAATTGGCGATCAAAATAGCGCAGCGTTTCATAGAATTCTTCTTTGCCGGGGATCTGTTTGGCAATATTAAATTGCCCACCAATCTTATTGTCACGTTCAAATAGCGTGACATGATGTCCTCGGCTGGCGGCAGTGACAGCAAAGGACAACCCCGCTGGCCCCGCACCAATCACGGCGATAGTTTTCGGTGCTTTCACAGGTTCAGAGATGAATTCAGTTTCATGGCAGGCGCGTGGATTGACCAGGCACGACGTCAATTTCCCGACAAATATTCTGTCCAGGCAGGCTTGGTTGCAGCCAATACACGTATTGATTTCATCAGCACGGTCTTGCTCGGCTTTTAAAACAAATTCGGCGTCAGCGAGGAAAGGGCGTGCCATGGAAATCATATCGGCACAGCCTTCACTCAGTGTCTGTTCAGCTACATGGGGATCATTGATACGATTGGTGGTAATCAACGGAATGCTGACTTTTCCCATCAATTTTTGAGTTACCCAACTAAAGCCGGCTCTCGGCACCATTGTTGCGATGGTTGGAATGCGCGCTTCATGCCAGCCGATGCCCGTATTGATGATGGAAGCGCCAGCTTTTTCAATTTCCTTCGCCAGTTGTTCGATCTCTTGCCAGTCAGAGCCTTCTTCCACTAAATCCAGCATGGAGAGACGATAGATAATAATAAAGTGCTCTCCTGTGATGGCGCGGGCAGCTTTAACAATTTCCACGGCAAAACGCATACGATTTTCGAAGTTTCCCCCCCACTTATCCTGTCGGTGATTAGTGCGGGCGACCAGAAACTGATTGATGAGATAGCCCTCTGAACCCATGATTTCGACACCATCATATCCAGCCTGTTGTGCGAGTTGGGCGCAACGTGCGAAATCCCTGATCGTCTGCTGGATATCTTCCTCAGACATTTCACGGGGCTTAAAAGGATTAATCGGTGCTTGAATGGCAGAAGGCGCGACAAGATTTTTCTGGTAGCTGTAACGTCCGGTATGCAGGATTTGCAGGGCTATCTTGCCGCCCGCCTGATGTACGGCATCCGTGATGACTTGATGATGAGGTAGGGTATCTTCATTATTCAGAATACTTGCACCGGCTGTAACAACGCCCTGTTCGTTTGGGGCAATACCGCCGGTTACAATCAATGCGACACCGCCAGCCGCACGTTCTGCATAGAACTGAGCCAGTCGTCGGGCACCATCGGGATGTTCTTCAAGCCCTGTATGCATTGACCCCATCAAAACACGGTTTTTCAGGGTGGTAAAGCCCAAATCGAGCGGGGCCAGCAGGTGAGGGTAATTGCTCATTGCATTCTCCATCGAATATTTGGTGACTTAAAAGTATTATTGTTTTCAGTATAACTAAGTGGTCGGATGAGATTGGGATCAAATTTAGACGGTTCCAGCCTGATTGGAACCGTTTTGTTAAGCGATTGTGACAAGTATCAAGAAATGATGTGCCAGTGGAAACCGTTCTTCAAATTCTGGGATTTAACGTGGGTATATTTAAAAATAGTTCAGCGTTTCTTTTATGCCGATGATATTTGAATCTTTCATGGAGTGTGGTGCGGGTTATTGAAGAGGGGCAATTGCATCAACGGTGCTTTAACATGGTATGTATGTTCTGCCCAAAGCCATCGAGCGTCTGGGGGCATATTCTGCGCAGTCATTTGCATGCAAGGGAGGATTCAATAAGAGACACTTGTGTATATAGCATGTTTGCCAGCGAATGGCCTGCCATTAAAACTCATCTTTATGGCTAATGGCAAAGCCACGCTAAACAGGCGATCAAGTATCTCTTCTTGATGATGATTAATCAGTAAGGGCTACTTTGATATGGTTATCCAGCTCGTCCAGCAGTTGGTAACGGCGGCGATATTCGGCGCGTTTCTTGCTGGCGATCTCTTCCAGGGACTTCCTTTCTATGGCTGATGGCAGATGGAAATCATTATTTTCCTTCCTGATACCATTCAGGGATTCCCAGAAGGCGTTATAATCGGCCACCATCTTATCTTTCTTTTTATGCCAATAGCGGATACTGCGATAAATATGTGTCTCGTTGCTGACCGCCAAGATCTGCTCACAATTCGCATGAGAGGCAAAACGGCAGATAGCTTCAATCAACAAACGCTTAGGAAATAATCCATAACATTCTTTGGTGGCATGGCGGATAATATCCAGAGAATTATCCATTTTAGCCGGGCCTTGCAATACACCAATGAATAATGTTTGCTTACCCTTAATCGTCAATAAAGTGAATGCGCATTTCGCCAGAATGGCATTTTCTGCTGTAGTAATATATAACGAAAGCTCACCTTCTTTATTCAGATTATCCAATGAATCAATATATATCATGAATGATTCATTTTTACCCTGAACCGTTGCCAGCAAATAAGCATGAGTATCAAATATTTTGTTGATAACAGCCGGCTCTAATTGTTCAAATAATATCTTATAATGTTCATTAAGTGCACAAACAATCTGTTTACGCTTGAAATTGATGCTCAAATATGGCCGATGCAATTTGCAGGGCAAACTGGGTTGCTTTTTTAAAATATCTTTATAAAGCGGGGTTTTAGCAATTTTATTCAAAAGCTTAAGTGTAGAAATAGGCGTAAAAATGCTGCGCAGAGCGAATTTAGTTCGATAACTGGAAGAATGCCAGTATTCACCGGGGGTAACACGCTTTCCGACAAGATCAGCAAACAGCTTCATACCTGAAGAAGCAGGTTGTTGTAGATAATTCATTAGGATTAAACTCAATAACTAAAAACTTTACCGAGTATATCATTGATTCATTCAATGGTATTAAAACGTTTGTAAATCATTTAATTACTTTAAATTTCTTTATTTAATGTTTTTTATGCAGGTATTTGTTGATTAGTCTTATTATTTATTTAATGTTATTAAAGAGGGATTTATTAGTATTAATGGTTAATATAAATAAGATTGCATTAATATATTCATGGTAATTATGAGTTATTTATTTTATATATTTTATAAATAAGATGTAATTGTTAATATATTTAAGTGAAATTGTAATTTGTTATCTTGAATAGCCCAGTTTGCTGTTTAACATTCTGGGCTATCAATGAATGGCTTATTCTTGTTTGTCTAAAATGCAAATAAATATCGGCTGAATTTAAGCGAGTTTCATGTGCAATAGTGGAAATGGATTCCCTTGTCCATCGACTTCTGAGCGAGCAAAAACCTGAAACCCCATATGCTTATAGAAGCCAACACCTTGTTCATTCTGTTCGTTCACATCCAGTTCGTTGATCTGCAATTCAGTCATTGCAAACGCCAGCAGCATCTTGCCGATCCCTTTACCTCGTGCCTGTGGTGAAATAAATAGCATTTCTACTCGCTGTTGATCGACTGCCACAAATCCTTCGATGATATGTGGGTTATTTACAGCCTTATAGATGATTAAATTGGGTAAGTAATCATTCAAGATAAGGGGACGTAGCTCTTCAATTATAGTTTCAGGCAAAAAATCATGGGTAGCACGCACAGAGGCTTCCCAAATCTGGGTAAGAATCGCAAAATCCGTCTCGGTGGCTTGCTTTATATACATCATATATCTCCGCAGATTATGCCTTGGTTTAGCCACTAGTTTGCCAAGATATGGTCTTTACGGCGCAGGCTCGCCAGTAGCATATAAATAGCAGTGGCCAGTAAGACAATGAAAAAGAAATTCATTAATCCATTGTGTTGCAACATAAAATTCCCTGCGCTCAGGGGGCCAATGGCGGAGCCGATACTGTAACTTAACAGCATCACTTGAGTTGCAGCCACAATACAGGATGAATCCAGTTTATCGCAGGCAAGCGTGATGGCGATCGGATAGAGTGCAAAAGAGGACATCCCCAGAAGCCCCAATGCCACGATCATCACAATATAATTTTCAGAAAGGTAGGTCATTCCCATCGCAAACACGCCGAGTAGTGAAACCATTGCCAGTAACAGCGTTTTGTTCATTATGACAGACAGCTTACTGACAATGGGCTGAATCACCATTCCGCCCAAAATAATCGCGGCCATTAATATGCCGACCTGTTCACCATCGAAGTGGCTTTGGCTTAACGATAAAGGCATCAGGCCGTAAATTGTGCCCATGACAACCCCTGACGTGATACAACCGACTATCGCTGGCTTGCTGAATTGGGCAATTTTTTTCAGCGATAAGCTCTGATGCTGGAGAGCGGGAGGTTGCCCTTGACGTATAAGTAATGGCGGCAGGGTGGCTAACAATAGTAGAGCTAGCACCACCATGAAAGGTACTATCCCCTGAGTCCCGATGAAGCCAATAGCCAGCTGACCCAGTGTTGTACCACCGTATAGGGAAGTCATGTAAAAACTCAGCCGCTTGGCTCTCTCTTTGGGGCTGTCACCCATCAACAACCAAGATTCTACCACGACAAAGATTCCTGCAACGGCGATCCCCGCTACGAAGCGAATAACCAGCCAGCTCTCTTTATTTGGAAAAAAAGGCAAGACTATAACCGTCGCGGCTAAAAGCAGCAAAAAACTAATAAATGAAAAGCGATGGCCTATTTTGGCAATAACAGGTTCAATCATAATTGAGCCTATTAATAAGCCCACGTAATAAGCACTGGCCAACCAGCTGGCATAATTCGTATCGATGTTGAAATTTGCCATCGACAAAGGAATTAAGCTCATTAAATAACCAGAAGCAATCGCAAATACCGTCAAGCCTGCGACAGGTACAAATGCACTGTCATTGTTGCGCAGCAGTTTCACTACTGTCGTCTCCACATAAAAAATCAGCTGGATATGCGCTGCTTCTCATCAAGATTTTGCCGAATGGCGGTAACGATATATGCCAGGGATTGGGATATATCTTGGTGATTTAAGCAGTAGGTAAGTCGCTCAAGAACCTTGAGCGCTGCGGACTATAGCCCTTTACTCCAGAGAGATACAATGAGAAAAACTGATACTCATGAATGAAAAGATTTATGAAAGGGCAAAGTCGTTTTGGGCAAGCTCTGTACTATCATCCAAGGTGTTATCTTTAATAAAATTTCTGCTGTCATTTATGTCCTGATTAGGATCATTGTTTTTTAAGAGGATAAAAAGGGAATTTTGGGCGAAAAACGTTCGTTTGAGAGTAATTTGTTTATCTGTTTACATAGAAAGAATCTAGTGTTTTCTACTGAATTTGAATTATGATCCAGTGATGATGATAATTATCATAGGTGTGACATTAACAAATTATATTTAAAAAATTTATCTGTAAAAAAATAATCTTACGCGAAATTTTTTAAATCAAGTGAAATTATCCATTTGTAATGTGAATTTAGGTAAGACTATACCATCAATATTGTTATAGTAGTGATATTCTATTAATGGATGATTTATTTTAATATTCTATATTGATAATTTATTTAGGTGATTAGATAAAGATGAACTACAGAGAGCTATTTTCAAAAGAGCTAGAGGACGAGAAAACGGGTTACTTTATTTTAGATACAAAGGGAACAGAGTCTCAACATGGAGATGTCGATTTTGTTAGATATTTATGGGATAGAAGTAAATTTAATCATCTAAAAGAAGGAGATTTATTTATATATCGAAGACCTAAAAAATCATCATTAACAAAAAAATTTTACTTTTTCGGTGCTGGAAAAATTGGCACTATGTTGGACTTATTCGATAAAAATGATAACTCTGAAAATAAAGAGAAATCTGTTCAAGCAGAAGTCGTTAAACCTTACCCTTTTCAACACTACTTGTATCCTGAAGACTTAGACGGTTATGAGTGGAAGATTAAAAAGCGAAAACCAGGTACTTGGATGAACTTTTTTAATCAGTATGGGATGAACCGAATCACAAAAGAAGATTTTATTGGAGTGCTTGATTACTCTGATGGATTGTATAGATATGAAAACGAAGAGGATACTGATAATTTTTATGACAATGCCGCTGCAACTGATGCTGTACTTGCTATAGAGAAGGGAAATTTTTTTGTTGAAGATGAAAAGGGAATAGCTAAGAAAAGAGCAAAACAAAGTGTATTTTCAAATCGGGTCAAAGATAATTATCGGAACTGCTGTGCGTTATGTGGAATCAATATCAGGGCCTTATTAATTGCTTCTCACATCATTCCTTGGTCGAAAGATAAACGATATAGATTAGATCCAACTAATGGAATATCACTATGTGTATTACATGACAAGCTATTTGATTTGGGCTACATAACATTCGATGATGATTATAAAATGATATCATCACGGATTATTAATATTGATCCTGTTTTAAGTAATGTAATCAAAAAATTTGAGGGAGTAAAACTTAGAAATCCTGCAATGTCTCCTCCAAATAAAGAGCACTTGAAATACCACAGAACACATATATTCAAAAAGTAAAGGGATAAGAAATACTTAGAAAAATTATATTATCTATCCTTTTTAATAGCGAATATTAATGGCTTTAGCCTGCAGCTAAAGCCATTAATAAACATTAAGGCCAGCGTCGGAACACAATCGAGGTATTAATCCCACCAAAGGCAAAGTTATTGCTTTGGATAAATTCTGTCTGGATCTCACGAGGCTGGTGCATAATGTAATCCAATTCGCCACAGGCGGGATCGATTTCATTGAGATTGATGGTTGGCGCGAACCAGCCTTCATTCATCATCTCAAGGCTCAACCAGTCGTCCCTCAACATGGCGTGTTTCCAGCGTATTGATATCTTGTTGTTCAATGGTTTTGACTGGAACAAAAAAATATGTTCCAGTCAAAACCATCGTCCAGCCAAACACAAACCTGAAAAACGTTTTTAGCGAGGTCAACCCCCACTACTTTGGCGCAGCATACACACTTGGCGACCAAGCGGGCGGTGCAATCGCGAGGAAGCGTTTCAGTTCGCACACGATCGTCTCTATCGACAAGCTACTCAGTGGTGCGCCGTCGCGTCCAAGCCGTGGCATAATGTGTTGCACACCGTCGTAGTGCCAGCGGCAATCTGTCGTTTCGGTTGACTGTAACGCTCGCGCTAAAATCGATAGATCACGACGCGGCCGTGGCGCAGCGGAATGTAATTCCACCCATCCTTCATAGCGCTGGTGAACGACGACGTCGTCCTGCGTGACGAGCGCAATCGTCGATAATGGCGTGCGGTTGTGGAAGGCAATAGACGAAAGTCCGAAGTAACGTTGCGGTACGCGCACATATGGCACATTAGAAGTAGGTAGGCGGAATACCGCAAGATCAATCTCAGGATACTGCTCAACCGTCACGTTCGGACTGTCGAGTAGCGCTTCCGTTTCCATGTGATGCTGCTCGGCGTCACGCCAAAGCGCATCGCGGATCACAGAAGCATCCAGCAAGTCACGCAATGCCGGTAGCAGCGTGCGGAAAAGTGCCGTAATGCGCGCACTTTCGTTTGGTACCGTTCCCGCGGCGTGCAATGCTTGCTCAGTGATCGTATTCAGCGCGAATGCGAGTCGGCGCGCCTTCGTGCTATGGCCACACGCGAAATCACCGAACCGTGCAACGTCGACGAGAAGTTGTCCATGACTCTGCGCGTGCTCAGGCGCGATCAGTGCGTAGACAGATGCGAGCCCGTCTAGATCAAAGTGGTCGGTCGTCACATGCCGCACATCAGGATACTCTGACATGTCAGGCACAAAGCGCAGTACGCTCTCAGTCGACAGATTCGCTTTGTAGCGTGCGGGAGTCCGGTTCGCTGGCCAGTGCGACAGTGTAAGTTGTGTAGCCATATTATGGATCGCGTCGGCTGCTATATTCGGCACGTTGCGCGTTTCTTCGAACGGCAGGAACGCGAGGCGATCGCTGGGCGATAACCGTACTGCTTGGATAGGTGATGACGAGGCCGCAACGGTAACTTTCGGCGTGAGTACGGCAAGGCGAGCACTGTCAGCATCAGACTCACGCAATTCAAGTTCGCCATGACGGCTGAGATCGTAATACAGCACTGCGAGATTTTGGCGTCGTAGGTCGTACGGATTGCCGTTTCGTGTAATGGCTCCTCCCCCCGCAATCAGGTTTTGTAGATCGAAGAATTGATTGTCACGGATCGCGACAACGCGGCTTGCGAGAAGCCGCAGTTCAAACCCATCGAGCCTAGCAGCAACGTCATCATTAACCTGCACGAAGCAATCACCGTCGTGAAGAGGAAGGGAATTTATCATCGAATGTCTCCTATCAACTCGGATGTCATACTGAGATGGAACAGCAAAAATGCGGCTATCGACCAGATGACGATAGCGATGTGTGTAAGTTGCAGGCCTTCTTGGCGTATCCAGTAGCCATACCACAATCCACCCAGTAACAGCACGAATGCGCACGTAGTAAAGCAGGTAATACCCACGTTGAGCCATAATAGCGTGTCCGGGTGTGATGCAGCCGTCGTCAGTAGCAAATAGCCGCCGATCCACATGGCGATAGCGGTAAGTGCCTGCAATACCACAATGACGGCAAGCGCAGCGCTATGCATCACCCGTGATGTTGTTGCACGACGCAGCAACGGAGTGTTCACGGGCGGTTCCTGTTTGAGCAGCGTCATGCTCATCATGCGACCTACTGTGCCCGTCGTCACTGTGAATGACTGCACATTATTGATCATGCCTATTGTCGCCCATCCGGCGATCCCGAACGCATGCAGAGCCTTAAATAGAGCGATTCCGGTTACCGGGTCCATGATGAGTCCTCATTAATTGGTCCTTGTGGGCAGACGTTCGGCGCGTTTATGTGAGGCGTACACGGCGTACGACAAACGTAGCGAGCACCGGAGCAATTGCAAAGACTACGAACAGCCACATAGCGGCACTCTGAGCACCAGCCAAACCGCCTGGGTCAGAGAATCCGGCAAGATTCGCTACGATGCCTGCAAATGCAGAACCAATGGCTGTCGCATACAGTTGCACGGTCGTGATCGACGTCGACGCAAGATCTTCCTGGCCAGCAGGCGCGTTTGTAAACACCTGTGTGAGCAGATGCGGCCAGGCGGCACCAATACCGGCCCCAACCGCTGCGAGCGCCACGCACATCAACGTAAGGCTAGAAACCGGGCCGAGCAGGTGCTGCGATGGCATGATGATGGCGAGCACGATGAGCGCAATCACAACGAGAATTGGGCCACGCCGCACAAGCGCCTGCGCAGTATGTGCGCTGCGCCCGGAGCTGAATAGCGAGCCAACCGTCCAACCCGCTGCCATCAGTGCAGTCGCATAGCCAGCGATTAACGGCTGATAGCCGTGAATGGTTTGCAGGAAATATGGCACGAATATCTCGCTCGTCATACCGATTACAAGCAGGCTCATGCACGCATAAATTGCACCAAGAGACGCGCGTATATCGTAAGCGCCGGTCGGCAGCAGTTTAATTTTCGACTCACGATCAAAGCGTGCAATCAACGCGAAGATCGCGAGGCCAGCTACGACACCACCGATGTTTGCAAAAATATCCTTCGGCAGGCTGGCGACCGATATGATGAGTACCGATACACCGAGCAGCAGAATCTTGCCAATTGCGGCCCGCTCCGTCTGTGCACTAGATTTTTCATAGGCTGGCAACTGGACGAGTACGATCACTGCAAGCACGGCGGCAACAGGCAAAAGAGCGATAAATGCAAGACGCCAAGTGTCTGAGTGCGCAAAGATACCGCCGATTGCAGGGCCGCAGAGCGTTGCGATACCCCACATACCGGATACCATCGCCATCGCGCGGGGCCACAACCGCCCATCGAATACGATACGGATGAGTGCGTAGCTGAGTGCAAACAGGATGCCACCGCCGAAGCCCTGCACAAATCGTCCAACAAGCATCCACAACATGTCCTTCGCACTTGCGCACACGAGCGTTCCCACACAAAACACGATGAGAGCGACAAGATAAGCAGCACGCGGTCCGAAACGGCTTAGCACGTTTTTGGACAATGGTGCGCCAATAATCGACGCAACCATGAACAGCGTGGTGTTCCATGCATAGTACTCAAGCCCACCAATGTCTCGTACAACGGACGGTAGGATTGTCGTCGCGATGTAGATATTGATCGCATGTAGCGCGACTCCCCCTGCAAGCGCGATTGAAAGCAAGCCGTTGCGTCCGGAAAGCAGTTCCCCCCAAGAGGGGGCATTGTTAGAACTCATGGACTACCTCGTCTGTTGATAGGTTGAATAATGGTCATCAGGCCTGCGAAAAATGCTGTGAGATGAGATGCGGGTTACTCTCAAGCATTTCAATTTCCGGAGAATAGATCTCGATTACAAGACCGTCCGGATCTTCAAAGTAGAAAGCTGTACGCACACGATCCGGCCCCGAATGATAGCCAGGAGTTGGGCCGTTGCCCTTTACAATTTTGATACTGCCGTCAGCCCCTACTATTGCTGCGATCGACTTGACACCTTCAGGGTCTGTGCGTACGCCAAAATGGTAGCCGGGTGGGTAGGTAACAGTATCTGTTTGTTCGATAAAGAAATCGAAGCCGTTTAGCTCCATCACAACCTTCTTTGGGCCTAGGTTGTAGCAATAGGAAGCGCCTAAGATCCGATGGTAGAAATCGACAGATTTGTCGAGATCTTGGGCGAGGATGTTGATATGGTTCACACGTAGCTCGCGCGGCCGGCCATCTTCAGGTTTGTCGCGTAAGCGTCGCCACATCTTGATGCAGGCGGTAAACGTAGCGAAACCTGCAAGCCAGTCACGTACGACATCAGCTGACGTACCCACAGATTTCATCTCAAGCGCGAGAGGATAGCAGAACACGCCCTGAGGATTTTCGTGCCATATCGCAGATGCTTCACCGTCGGTATTTTCCGGATCGATACAGACTTGCGCGACAGCAATCCGCCCAACTTCAGCCAGTCGCTTGCTGTTTATCGCAGTCGGCGCACCACGCGAAAGCACAAATATCCCATCCGGCGTTGTATTGTCTGCCTCTGCCATATTCAATCGGTAGCCGGCCGCTGTGCATTGTTCGGATAACGCCTGAGTGACCTGTTCCGCGTCTGTGGGATTAATATCAAGATTGATCAGTTCGAAGACAAGCATAGTTATACCTCACTAGCAGGGCGTTGACCGATGAGAAGTGTGTAGCGGCCAATTGAGTGCTCGCTGATAGACAAGCCATTTCCATGTACAGCGCGAGCTATCCACTGCGTCGGATGTAGCTCGCCGTGATTGGTGTTAACCATCATGTGGAGCGAGAAGTCAGCAGATAGCGCAGGCGTGACACGATTTTCATCCATTGTCATTGTGAGGAGCAAGAGTGCACCACCTGGCTTCACAAGACAGGATGCGTGACGGATCACCGCAAGCGCCTCTGTTTCATTAAAGTAGTGAAGGCAATCATTCAACATAACGACGTCGGCGGCGGCTCTCCCAAAGTTGAGAGAGTCAAGCAGGTTTTTCTCACAAAACTCGAGCCGCCCGCTGAGGCCGTATGCTTCAATCGTTTTCTGCGCTGCGTCGCGGGTCGTTGGTAGATCCCATATCTGGCCTGTTAGCTGTGGATGACGGTGTAACGCCTCCGCGAGGTAAGTGCCGTGTCCACCGGCAAGGTCGATCGACGTATTCGCGTTCGCGAAGACACTAAGGCCGCTCACGACGTCACGCATGGGCTGGCTCAGACGTACCATCGCGTCATTAAACGCGTCGCGAGCGCGCTCATCGCGCATGAAACGGTTTTCCTGTTGGAAATCGAGTGGCTTTTCGCTGCGCAGAATTTCTCCAAGCCGGGGCCAGTTGTCCCACTGAAGATGCTGATGCTCAACAATCGCGCCTATGTAATCGGAACTAGTACTGGTCAAGTATCGCGTAGTCAACTCAGTGTTTAAAAACTCGTTGTCATCCTTTTTTAGAAGCCCGAGAGCAACAAGCGCGTTTAACAGGATTAACACCTTACCTTCGACCATGTCGAAATTTTTGGCAACCTTGGCTGACGTGCAGCTTTCCTGCGTCAAATCAAATAGCTTTTCGGCAACGGCATAGTGCAGGACTGCCGATTGCCGGTATTGATCGGACAATTTAACCAAGTCGACGACTGAAGTCAGTGCAACTTTATCGTTTGTCGACTCATAGATTGTCTCAGTGGTTAGCTCGCTCATTGAAGTCCCTCGTTAAATAATATGGTTTTTGGGAAACCGGTACATTTCACACCACAGTCAGAACGCGGTCGAATCACAATTCTGACTATGCTCAAAGCGACTCCACGAGTCGAAAACCCATCGCGTAGATGTCACGCTGGTAGTGGCCGTGACGACGTGCACAGCGTGCCAGATCACCAAAGCGCGTGAAGCTGCCACCACGTGCGATCCGATAGCTACCCTGAATGCTTGCGAGGTCATCGTTAATGACATCGCCGCCAGGGTAGGGAGAGTAATCGTCGGCGACATATTCCTCGACATTGCCGGCGAGATCGTCGATCCCAAACGTGCTACGACCAAGAGGAAAGATACCGACAGGCGTTGTCGACAAAGGCCCGGCTTCGACTGTGTTGGCTGCGTAAGGATCGAACTCGTTACCCCACGGATACTCGGAACCAGTGCCTCCAGAAGCTGCGTATTCCCATTCTGCTTCTCTAGGCAACCGAAAACGCCGACCTGTAGCCTCGCTCAGCCAATCTGCATACGCTTCTGCTGCTTCCGGAGGGACAGACCAGACGGGATGATTTGCCCGTTCGACTGGATAGACACCGAAGAACCAAGATGTCGGAAACCATGGCGCTCTCGTCTGCTCAAGAAAGAGCCGATATTCGAGATTTGTGACTGGATAACGCATAATCCGGAATGACTTGATTTCCACGTTGTAGCATGGGCATTCCTTAGCTATCCATTCCTCGATTACGCCGACACGCTGCCATTCGGCAACGACCTGTGGAACCTGCTCCGGTGCAGTGCCGAGCCAAACGCTTGCGCCGGGTACGTCACACATTTCTGGATCAAGCGGACGGATACGTGGATCGCCCGAAAAGCTGAGCAATGTACCCGCTGCGTAACGGCGTTCGAATGGTGTGGACGGATTCTGCGCGATTGCGATCCACTCTGCCGGCTCAAGTTGCAGTAGATCGAGATGCATTGAAAACACCGTCGTGGGCATGCGCGCAACAAATAGATTTTCGGGCAGCGCCATCGCTTCACGGTCACTGAGATGGTTAGGGTTGTCGGCGAGCATAGGTTTCATGGGTATGGCCTCGCCTCAGTAAGAACAAGATTTTCTAACCGTCAGAACCAAATAGTTCAGTCCGGCTGTTGGGCGCGGTACTCGGTGCACACTGACAACAGTGAAATGCGTAACACGCAACAGCTCGGTAAGCTCAGAATCTGTGAACTCGCGATAAAGCCGTCGCATTTTATTTGCGTACAGCCGACCCGGCTCTTTCGACTCAAACACTGATATTGTGAAGAGCCCGGCTGGGCGTAAAAGCTCGTGGATGCGCCTGAGATACACAACGTATGCGTCTGGATGTTGATGATGTAGGCAGCCATTGTCGAGCACACCATCAAAAAGGTTCTCACCGTCGAGCTCAGTCACTGACGTTATACGGAATTGCACTTGGTTGCCCCAGTTCCGTACTAGTTGTGCCCACTCGGGAAGTTCGACCAGATCAACCGCAGTGACCCGATGACCTTGTGCGAGTAAGAACCCAGTATCACGTCCACGACCTGCGCCAGCGTCCAGAACATCGGAAGAGCGACCGAGATGAGTGTGCAAGATCGCACTTGCCTGCTGCATTGCGGCCTCTTCGGTCCAGACGTCGCGCCCTTTGTTATAACTCGACACAAAATCCGAGCGTAACACCTCTTCATAATCACGTGGTGCCGTGCTTGGAACGTCAACAGGAACGATTGTCCGCTGAGCATCAATGTAATGTGGTTTGGTGTCACTGCTCATATGTGCTCCAGCGGGATGTGATAGACATTGCCGTCATATGAACTCGCAAGAAACACATGTGTGATCGGATCGTAGCTGAGGGACGACACACCCGCAGTCGTCACCCACACATTGATCACCCAGAGATTATCGATACGGTCGTAAATAGCAACACGGCCGTTATAGCTGCCAGTCGCGATATAGCGACCGTTAACTCCCGCAGCAACACATTTGAGCGAGTGTGTGTGGGGAGTCGCGATGACATCCGCCCGGTGATTTGGTGACCATATCCGCAATTTCAGATCGCGGCTCACCGACGCAAAATAGCCATCACCGAGGCCTATACAGCCATTCGCGATCTTCTCGTGTGCGCGCTTAAGCGTGTACACCTGCTCAAGTGTCGACACGCGATACCAAGCCGCTGATGCGTCTGCCGCAATGGAAAAAAGCAGATCACCAGAGATAGCGACGCCCTTAACGGCGTTATCATGCAGTGGCAGGTCAGCGACGTGCGTTACCTGAGAACCATCGATACGCAGCACAATACCTTCGCCCGTGTACGCACCGATCACCGCATGATCGATGCCATTGCGCTTGAATGACACACTGCAGTTTAGTGGGGAGCGATGCTGGTACAATTCGTGACCAGTACGCGCATCAAACACTTTGCCGAGCTGCCCCCCTGTCAGGATCACGTCACCTACGGGCGTGAGAAAGTTACACAGACTGCCCGTGCGTACGTGCTCACGCTGGTCGATCCACACGATGCCTGCATCACCAATCGTCCATTGTTGGCCGTCGACTGACGCGGCTGCATTGACGACGTGTGTCGGCGCTAGCTCAGCCAAATCCCACTCATCGGTCTTCCAGTTGTACAGACGATAGCTTGCTTGGAAAGTCGCGAACACAATGTGATCGTCACCTTCGAAGGAGCATGAACGCGGCCATACCTCAGGCGGCAGTGACGCGCTCAAGAGCTCTTCCAACTGTCCAAATGGCCCCACTTTCCACAGCCGCATTGTGCGGTCGTATGACAGTGACACTAGAAGGCCCCTGTTGTGGTCGAGCACGAGACGTTTAACACCCGCATCATGCGCTCTGAACGTCACCTGCGAGCCGTCAGTACCGATTGAAATTATTTCTCCTTCGTCGTTGCCAGCGAAGATACGCCCGTCTGCTGCGATAGCGATAGTGTCGGTCTCGATGCCACCGAGATCGATGTCAGCGACGAGGCAGTTTTTCTCAAGTGACCAACGCTTGATCGTACCATCGTCGCTTGATGAGACAAGTTCGTCGGCATTATGCATCCATTCAACCGAGATTACGTCAGCGGAATGGCCTTTGAATGTGTGCAGCAGCTTGCCACTGAAATCGTACACCCGGACGTGATGGTCGCGTGAAGCGGTTGCGACCAGTGGCTTATCCGGATGAAATACGCTCATTTCTACATCGTCCTCATGATCGGCGAACACGGCGACCAACCGCAGGTCGGGTACAGTCCAGAGCCGAGCACTATAATCTGATGATGACGTAACGGCGTAAGCACCATCGGGTGAGAACACGCCCTGATTCGCGAGGTGATCATGCATCGCACGGGCGAGCGGACGTTGGGTCTTAGCATCCCACAGAATGATCTGGTTATCGTAGCCAGCGGTTAAGACGTACTGATCGCGGTACGCGGCAATCCCGCTGATCGGTGCATGATGAGTGATCATTGGAGTTCCTCGCAGAGGTTTATGGTGTGATGGTGTTTGCCGATCTTCGTGCGCCAATAGCGATGATTCGTACTATTGAGGAACACTCCGGTTTGTCGCACATGCCTAATCCGAATCCCGCTTCTCTTACTCAGCCTGTGGTCAGTTTATGAATCTATCATTCCAGCAATAAATGGATCAATGGCATAAGTAGACTAATTATGTTATCTATGTCGCAAATGTTGATATTTGAAGCTTTTACTTTATGAAGACGATTAATCGTACCTCTCATGCTCTTAGCGAAATGGCGGATTTCGCCAAGACACTTGGACACTCACATCGATTGACCTTGGTTGAGGCAATCTTTCGGCACGAAAGCTCGGTAGAGCATTTGGCGGAGATATCCGGTCTCTCCATCACCAATACTTCACAACATTTGCAGCAATTGCGACGTGCAGGATTCGTCCAAACCCGTCGCGAAGGCAAGCATGTCCTGTATCGGATTGGTGACGGCCCAGTTGCGAATATACTGGCCGCGTTACGAGACTATCTTGCTTATCAGCAAACTGAGATTCAGCGTGTCGTCTCCGACAGCATTCATCATCCAGAGCACTTAGAAGGTGTCTCTATTGAAGAACTGCTCCGCAGGCAGGAGGAAGGAGTACTACTACTGGACGTGCGCTCGGAAGAGGATTACGCCGCAGGACACATTCCGGGAGCCATCAACATTCCAACAGAAGCGCTCGTACACCATCTTGAAGAACTGCCTCGCAATCAGGATATCCTCGCTTATTGCGGTGGGCGATATTGCGTGCTCTCTATTCAGGCGGTCTCATTACTGCGATCCAAAGGATTCAAAGCCCTACGCCTTGGGGATGGATTCCCAGGATGGCGAGCAGCAGGTTTGCGTGTGGAGGTTTCTCCAATAGGTTGAAGAAGCTCCAGTGAAGGATTCACGGCACCATGCTCGCTATCGCTGTACTGATGATGAGGGTAATCCTTTAATTCAGCGTAAATATCGGGTTTGCCGGACGCTTACGATCGAAAAGCGCTGCCCGCTACTAGCGCGGGCGACCTGGTTCGGGGTGATTACTGGAAGGTCGGCTCGGCGCAAACCGCTGACGTGGCACGAAGTGTACGCAGCCCCAAAAGCACGATAACCACCATGACCAACCCCGCGGCAATGGCTACACCGAACCCTGCCCGCGCGCCATAGATGTCGATGACCATGCCCGCAAGTACGCTACCGAGCGCTACGCCGATGCTGATGCCAGTCGTCATCCACGTGAGTCCTTCGGTGATCCTGGACGGTGGAACAATGATCGTACCAAGATTCATGACGACGATCATCGTTGGTGCAAATGACACTCCTGCCATAAAGAGCATCCCAGAAAGGATGTAGACATCCGGTGAGAAAATAGGCAATACAGCGGTGACTGAAGTTACCAGTACCCCAATGAAGAACTGCTTTTCAATCGGTAAGGAAATCCTTAATGCGCCGAACGTCAGGCCCGCGATCATTGAGCCGAGCGCATAGGCTGCCAGGATGAAACTGGCAGACGCTAGCCAGCCTTGTGCGTTGGCGAAGGCAACCACAGCCACATCGATTGATCCGCCAATCACACCCATCGCCAGGAGCGCCAGAACGATGGTACGAACGCCGGGGATAAGTAAGGTCGAGCTTGCGTTCCTCCTGATACCTACGACGACCTTCGGTTCGGTCTCCCGCTGCAGAAGAAATACTGTCACGCCGATGGCTAGCAGCAACACGGCAACAAGAGGTCCGGCTTCGGCGAAAAAACTGGTGCTCAGGCCAATGGCGAGTGGTGGGCCGATTATAAAAGCGAGTTCAGTTAGAACAGTGTCCAGGGAAAAGGCCGTGTGTAATTGCGGCTTGCCACGGAAAAGCTGCGTCCAGCGCGCTCTTATCATAGCGGGCATGCTTGGCATCGTGCCCACCAATGCCGCAAGAATAAAAAGCAGTAGAGTCGGAGCACTCATATAGACAGCAATTATCAACGCCAGCAGCATACCAAGGCTGAAGGCGGTCATAAAGGGCAGAACTCGACTCTGGCCCCGCTGATCAACGAGTTTCGATACCTGCGGGCCGATAAGCGCATTCGTCAGGGCAAATGTGCCGGCGATTGAGCCAGCCAGCCAATAAAGACCCGTCTGTTGCACCAACATGGTAATGATGCCGATGCCGATCATTGCCTGTGGCAGGCGGACAATGGAACTCGCGATCACTAACCCCATGACGCCGGGGGTTGTGAGAAGTTCGCGGTAGGGATTAGCCATGGTTTCTCCAGTTTATAATTCGACGCTGATGAGTATCCCGCTGAACGGGATGCAAACTTTTGGGATGGTTTACCGGCGACTGAATGGTGCATTTAATTGAGCAAGCAAATGAGGTAGTTACAGCATTTGTAATAACCCCACTTGCATGTAGATGAGCATAACGCTCAATCATCGCCTCTTACAAAAACGCTCTATTATATAGATGAGGCACATCAGTCGAATCATCTCACCAGTGCACACATAACCAACCCTACCAATGCCTGTCCCAGATAGCTCGCAGCTAAAAATGCGGGTATATTTCTGCCCATGAAAAACAAGATTCATGGCCAAGCAAACCAGAATGTTTCTTTTCTGCAGTAGAGATAAACAATGATCTTTGAGAATACTCAGCAAGAGGACTTCTATCCGATTTCATCTACGGGCCCTACCAACACCAAGAGCCTACCCCCTGACACATCGAAGTCAATGATGTTATTTCATTAATACGATGCCGTCACATTCTATCTATGGCGCCTGAGTGTACCCTTAAGCGACGTACATTTCGTGCTCTAGTAAATTAACTAATAATCACTATAAAAAACTATATGTCAAGGAAACAGGTTCTTTCGCCGACAGAGAGATAATCATTGCTGGCTTTACGGGCGTTTCCTCAGAGGGCGGCTATACCGTTATCCCTGAGCTGAATAAGCAGATCATGCAGCAACTGGCGGATGAGTCGGTGATGTGTCAAATCTGTACTATCAAAACCACTCGCAGCAACGAATATAAGCAGTTGGTTTCGGTCGGTGGCGCGGCAGTGGCACATGGGGAAGAAGGTAAGGCACGCAGTAAGACAGCAACCCCGAAGATGGAAGAAGTCAGCATCAAGCTGTTCCCCATTTACGCTTACCCCAAGAGGGCAGTTGGATTAGGCAGACTGACCAGACCATTAATGAATCGTCCATGCATCGCGAAGTACGGGCAGACACGGAGACGCGCACTCTCGTTGCACGGGAAACCACGGTACAGGCCACGGATAAAGCGACGGTGTTGGGAACGTCTACGCTATTGGCAGGCGCTATTCAGCAGATGACAGACGGTGACTACAGTCTGGCCTCATTGAACATTTCTTGCCAGTGTGGGGAAAGAAGCGAATATTGAAGTCGGCCAAAAGCTGATAGAGAAAATTGGCCTGCTTAAGCAGAGCATCGCCGGAGCCAAGCAAGAGATTATTGCGCCTGTGGTTTGGTTGGGCAGCTAGCAAATCAACGTCATGGCATTGATGTTAGAGACGCTGGATGTGGTTAAGGAACTGGCCGAGCTGACCGCCGCGCATACCCATCACAACACAGGCACACCGGAGAACGCCAGCGCAATAAGGAACACGGCTGATAAATCGGATGGACTAAAACAGAAGTATTCGCCTGTGATTGGCTAATTTTGGAGTTAGGGCAGTTTCCTGCCCTAATATATTAAGGATGAGCAATTTCTTTTCTGGCTAACTCAGCGAGAAAAGCAGAACGGTTTTTATAGTGACCGTTTTCCTCAATGTAGCGATCTATCGCGGTTAATAAATTGCCGGGCATGGTCAAGTTGAATTTGACTGCCTTTGATTCATATTTCGCGGGATCTAATTCAATGAGTGCAATAACTCCGCCATCCTCAGACAAGCGAGGAATCCCGAAGAACTTAAATTATCGTGGCACGGTACTAACCACGGTTTAAATAATGAAGCCGCTGCCCGTAATGATGGTTTCATGCCCATTGATGAAATAGGACAAAGTTCGAATCCGAAGGAAGTCGCAAACAGTGCCTACAGCCTGTTCAACGGTGTCGGTAAGATTCAGGGAAAACGGGAAGGCGGGAACCGCGCTGTGATCCGCTGGAAAATTGCTGCCCTTTCAACAGGTGAAGAAGATTTAGAAACGTTCCTGATCAAAGGCGGGATCACGCCAAAAGCCGGGCAACTCGTCAGGTTGCTCAGTGTGCCCTTTATTGATACTGAGTTTTTCAATGGTCATGAAGATGGTGATTCTCATGCAAGAACCATTAAACGGGAATCTAAACGCTATTGTGGTACAGCAGGGCGTGAATGGATTCGGTGGTTGTCTGAGTATCAGGAGCAGGCAATCGAAGTGACCGCCCATAAAGAAAAAGAGTGGCTTGATGGCCTGCCAGAAGAAGCCTTAGCCCAAGTCAAGCGCGTTGCTGTTCGTTTCGCGTTACTGGATGCCGCCGGAGAGCTGGCAACCCATATCACCGGCTGGAGTAAAGAATCATGTCATACTGCGATAAAACAAAGTTTCGAGGACTGGTTAGCCGATTTTGGCATTGGAAACCGGGAAAAATATCAGGTTATCACCCGAACTCGTGACTTTATCCAGAAGTACGGGCTTTCACGCTTCCAGCCTTACACCTACGGCAGACCGAACGGCGATATTGATACCTCACACGCCATGAGAATCAGCGATCTTGCCGGGTATCTGGTGCATAACCGCCGTAATGACGGACAGGCAGAATATCACATTATTCCCAGTGTATTTGAAGCGGAGATATTGCAGGGATTACAGAAGAAATCCGGCTTTGAAGCGTTAGAAGAGGCCGGAATGTTGGTTAAAGCGGAGAAAGACCGCTTTATCAGTAAAACTATTTCAGTGAATGGCACTCAGGGGTGTTTTGTAGTACTGGTTTTCAAGGATGAAGATTAGCAATCGCGTAAAGTTAAAAAACGTTGGGATAACGGGATATTGGGATAAGAAAGATTTATTTTAAAATATATCAGTTAGTTATGAATATTATATTTATCCCGTATTATCCCGCTCCATCCCGTAATATGTCGTGATTATAAAAAATGGTATTGTGGCAGCAGAGGTTATCCCGAAAAAAACTTATCTCTGGTAGGTTATAATATATTGAAGTTAAAGTAATTTAAAATGATGGTGTTATATTACGGGATAAACTGGGATAATGTGGGATAGGTCAACTATTTGAAAAATATAATAAATATGTCATTTACCCCGTTATCCCGTGAAAATTGGTGTAGTTATATAAAGTTAATCGATAGTAACCGTTATGTTTTTCAGATCTCTGTATTACCGGGTTAATGTATTAGCCCGGTAATACGGAGAAGACAAGCGAAGCGCGTCAGTGTCAGTCTGAATAATTCTTTACCCACGGTTTGGCAATCGCTAACGTGATTAAATATCGTTCTTCGTCAGGATGTTTGTCATCTTTGAAACGCCCCAAATTCAGCTTGACCTGGTACCGATCCTCAGCTTGCCAGTAGGTTTTTCCAGGGCCTTTCATATTACTCAGAGTGTCATGCCATTCGGGGGTATTCGCCAAGGCTGGAAATTCGCTAGCTCGGGTCAATACCCATCCTGCTTTGCGCCACTGATCTTGTAAATCCAGCACAATTTTGATCGCATCGTCATAGAGTAACGGCTCGATTTGTGGAGACATTCGTACGGTCTCGATGATTCCTCTATTGTAGGAAACAGTGAAAAATTTGGCAGGTGGGGTAATAAACCCATATTTCGGATCGGTAAAGCGTAAGCGTGCATCCGTTTTTGGGATTCTGAACCCGATGCTATTATCATATGGTGGGCTAATTTTAGCACTGGAGCGTTGCCGCATCGCCTCGTAAGGTTCGCCAATCACCAAGGCTATCTCGGCGGGTTCACGGGAATTAAAGGAATGGTAAAGATAGACGCCTGTCAGACTTAGAACAATTAATAAAGTTAAGGTTAAACCACTCCGTCGTTGGCCTATTTGTTGTAACAGACTCATTTTATATCTCATCCTGAAGTAATATCCTGAATTGTGGGTGTGAGAAGCTAATATTCTCACACCTACCTGAGATTACGTTATGGCTTTACCCACGGCTCGGCAATCTGCAATGTAATCAAATATCGTTCTTCGCTAGGATGCGGATCATCTTTGAAACGCGCCATATTCAGCATAGCCTGATATAGATCGCCTGCTTGCCAAAAGGTCATTCCAGTGCCTTTCATACGGCGAAGGCTATCATGCAATTCTGGTGTATTTACTAAAGGTTGGTATTCCCTAGTCAGCACCCACCCCGTTTTACGCCACTGATCTTGTAAATCTAGCACAACCTTGATCGCATCGTCATAGAGTAGTGGTCCGATTTGTGGGGACATACGCACGTTCTCGATGATTCCTTTATTATAGGAAACAGTAAAAAATCGTGCAGGGGGGGTAATAAATCCGTATTTCGGATCGGTAAAGCGTAAGCGTGCATCCGTTTTTGGGATTCTGAACCCGATGCTATTATCATATGGTGGGCTAATTTTAGCACTGGAGCGCTGCCGCATAGCCTCATAAGGTTCGCCAATCACCAAGGCTATCTCGGCGGGTTCACGGGAATTAAAGGCATGGTAGAGATAGACGCCTGTCAGACTTAGAACAATTAATAAAGCGAAGGCTAAACCACTGCGTCGTTGGCCTATTCGTTGTAACAAACCCATTTTATATCTCGTCCTTAAGCAATAGCCTGAAAGAGGTGTGAGAAGATAATATTCTCATACACCGTTGAGCTTGCGTTATTGATTTACTCACGGCGTAGCAATCGCCAGTGTGATCAGATATCGCTCTTCATCAGGATGTCGATCATCTTTGAAACGTGCCATATTCAGCATGATTTGATACTTGTCACCTGCTTGCCAAAAAGTCATTCCAGTCCCTTTCATTTTACGAAGGCTGTTATGCAGTTCTGGTGTATTAACCAAGAGATGGTATCCTTTAGTAAGTTCCCAGCCCCCTTTGCGCCACTGATCTTGTAAATCTAACACAACCCTAATCGCATGATCGTAAAGTAAAGGCTCTATTTGTGGAGACATACGTACACCATCGATTATTCCATCATCAAACATAACAGTAAAAAATCGGGCAGGTGGCGTAACAAATCCATATTTGGGATCGATAAAGCGTAAACGTGCATCTGTTTTTGGGGTGTTATACCAAGCGTGGCCTGGAAGGTGTGGAGCAATATCGGCACTGGATCGCTGCCACATTGCCTCGTAGGGTTCACCAATCACCAGCGCTATCTCTGGTTTATCGGAAAAGGAATGGTAAAGATAAACGCTAGCCAGACCAAGAACGATTAATAATGCGAAGATTAATCCAGAACGTCGCCGACCTATGCGTTGTAAAAGACTCATTTTATACCTCGTCCTGAAGCAATATCCTGAATAGTGGGTGTGAAAGATAACATTCTCACACCCACTTTGGTTTGTGCTATCCCCTGCTTACCACGGTTTATAAATTACCATTGTGATCAAATAGCGTTCGTCATTGGGATGCTTGTCGTCCTTGAAAAATGCTAAACTCAGCATAATCTGATACTGATCAGCAGCTTGCCAATAGGTCGTTCCTGCACCACCTTTCATACGACGAAGATTTTCATGCAGTTCTGGTGTATTTACTAAGGGTTTATACCCTTTAGCCATCACCCAACCCGTTTTACGCCACTGATCTTGTAAATCTAAGACCATCTTGATTGCATCATCGTAGGGTAATGGCTCGATTTGTGGAGACATGCGCACACTCGTGATAATGTCATTCGCATATAGAACAGTAAAAAATCGGGCTGGAGGGGTAACAAATCCATATTTTGGATCGATAAAGCGTAAACGGGCATCTGTTTTGGGAATATTATGCCAAATTTTACCCGGAAGATGCGGATCAATATCGGCACTGGAGCGCTGCCGCATATCCTCGTAAGGTTCACCGATCACCAGCGCTATCTCGGGTTTATCGGAATAAAAAGAATGGTAAAGATAAGCGCTAGCCAGGCCGAAAACGATTAATAATATGAAGATTAAACCACCGCGCTGCCGACTTATTTGTTGTAATAAACTCATTCTACACCTCGCCCTGCCGCAATATTTTGTAGAGATTCTTCGAGTAAACTTCGGTTGCTATCATGCAGCATCTCATCAAACCGTTCTGCTGCCTTGTACACGAAAGGCATACGTTGTTTTATATCGGAGAGATCGGCCAGCGCCTCATCACTAAATTCGATAGTACGGCCATCATCA